>JBGPEF010000135.1:0-11257 GCA_041482675.1 Tepidisphaeraceae bacterium
AGCCCGCGCGCATCCAGATCAGCCAAAAACGTCGGCAGCGTCTGATCCGTCATCGGCAGGTGAAATTTTTCCACGATCGGATACATCCGCGTGTTGTTAAAGCCATGCGTATCCCACCCGCCCGCCGTCGTGCTCTGCCCGCCGATCGAATCGGAGAAATAGACGGTCACAAATTTCGTCCCCGCCTCCACCAGCCGCCGGGCCAGCAGGCACGACTGGCCGTAAGTCGTCCGCCCATACGCATCGCGCAGCCATTCCGGCTCGGCCGAAATATTGAACGCGTCGCGCATCCGCGTCGAATTCAGCATCGCCAGCGCCCGCTGGTAATAATCATCCAGCCCCTGCGCGGCCGCCGAATAATCCAGCAGCCGCGATTGCTGATCGATCATCTTCTGCAACTCCCGCCGCGCCTCCAGCCGTTCCACCGGCAGATCCACCGGCAACGACAATTCCGGCAATCCAAAATTCGGCGAATTGGGATCCTGCGTGAACAAAAACGGATCGTGAACCTTCCCCAGAAAACTCGCGTGCTGTCCCGGCGTCACCGATCCATCGCGAATCACGTAGGGATAAGACACAAACGTCGGCATCTCCCCCTCGGAGGGCGCCAACCGCGACACCACCGACCCATACGCCGGAAACAGATTCAGCGTGTCCTTCAGCCGAATATCATCCAGCGGCGGCTCATGGCCGCTCAGCGCATAATACGAAGCCGAATTGTGATTCTTCATCGTGTGATGCATGGACCGGATCAGCGTCACCTTGTCCATGATCTTGGCCACGCGCGGCAGCCGCTCCGACACATGAATCCCCGGCACATTCGATTGGATAGGCTTGTGCGGGCTGCGAATCCCCTCCGGCGCATCGGGCTTCATGTCGAACATGTCGATGTGGGATGGGCCGCCAAACTGATAGAGAAAAATCACCGACTTGGCCCGCGCCGCCGGCATCTTTGTCTTCTGATTTTTCGATTTTGCCTCGGCCGCCCACAACTGATTCATCGTCAGGCCAAGCAGGCCCAGCCCGCCGACTTTCAGCACGTGCCGGCGGGTCAGCGCTGAGGCTTGATGGAAACTGGAGCAGGCAAAGGAATGTTTCATGGTTCGCTTTTCCCGCCGTTATTTCCGCAACACAAATTCCTTGGCATTCATCAGCGCCCAGGCGATGTCCTCCAGCGCCTTGCGCTTTTCCTTGCTCTCGGCCAGGTATTTTACCGACTCGCTCAATTCTATGGAGGCCGGCGGCCGCGAAAGTGCTGTCCAGTATAGCTCGGTAATGATCTGATCCGGCAATTGATTCGACGAGAGCAAACTGGTCAGCCGGTTCTCCTCACTCCTAAGCAATTGCGAAATCTCCGGCCCGCTGATCAGCGCAAACGCCTGATTCATCGTCGTTTCCCCCGATCGCTCACACTCGCAGGTCAGCAATCGCTGCGGCCGCCCAAAAATCGTCAAAAACCGGTCTGCCGCCGAATTCTTCGGCCCGCGCCGCCGCTCCGACTGCACCCCCGGCACCTGCGACGCCCGAATCCCCTCCGGATATCCATTGAAATTCGTCGGCACCCCGGCCACCTGGTGCTGCGCATCCAGCAACTGCTCCGCCGTCAGCCGCCGCGGGAGGATGTGCGAATAATTAATCTCATCATCCAGATTCGTATCATTCGGCTCGGATGAAAGCGCATACGCCTGCGAATTCATGATCAGCCGGATCAGATTACGCACGTCAAACCCATGATCCACAAAATCTTTCGCCAGCGCATCCAGAAGCGCGGGATGCGATGGTGGATTGGTCGCCCGGAAGTCGTCAATCGGATCGACGATGCCGCGGCCCATCAAATTGAACCAGATCCGATTCGCCTGCGATTTTGCAAACAGCGGATTTTCCGCGCTCGTCAGCCATGCCGCCAGATGATCCAGCCGGCTCTGATCATCCGGGAAATTCGTGTCCGCAGTCCCCAGCAACCGCGCCGGCGAGGGCTTCCCCGTCCGCGGATCCTTCACCGACCCCTCCCGAGACTCATAAACAACCTGCTCGCCGATGAACTCGTGCTTGTCATTGGTGTCGCGCCGGCGGTTCTCCAGGATCTTGTAATCGATCCGCGAAAAAACGGCCGCCCACGAGTAATAATCATCCTGCGTCCAGCGGTCGAAGGGATGATTATGACACTGGGCACACTGAAGCCGCGTTCCCAGGAATAGCTGCGCGATCGCCTCCGATCGGATCACCGGCTCGCGATTCGCGCGGTAAAAATTGGCGGCCGGATTCGTGTAAGTGCTCCCCCGCGCGGCGATCATCTCGCGCACAAACTGATCCAGCGGCTTGTTTTCGGCGATCGACTGGCGAATCCAGCGATGAAACGCCGTCACGCCCTTTTTGTCCAGCGCCCGCTCTTCCAGCCGCAGCAAATCGGCCCATTTTAGCGCCCAGAAATCCGCAAATTCCGGCCGATTGAGCAGCTCATCGACCAACCGCCCGCGTTTATCCGGCGACTGGTCGGTCACGAACGACTTCGCCTCCTGCGCCGTCGGCAAAATCCCCAGCAAATCCAAATATGCTCGCCGCACAAATTCGCTGTCGCTGCACGGCTTCGATGGATTGATTCGATACGACTTGAGCTTCGCGAAAATCTGCTCGTCGATAAAATTCGCCGGCCGCGAGTTTGACCACACAAAAGTCGGCCGCGCCGGCAGGAACGCCAGCCGCACCGGCTGCTGCATGCCCAGGAATCGCACAACCACCGTCGTCTC
Source organism: Tepidisphaeraceae bacterium (assembly GCA_041482675.1). GTDB lineage: Bacteria > Planctomycetota > Phycisphaerae > Tepidisphaerales > Tepidisphaeraceae > JBGPEF01. Next base: position 2,748 of record JBGPEF010000135.1, read on the forward strand.
CCCCATCCGATCCCGGCTCACCAGGCCCGAGTGCGAAATCTTCGCCAGGTCAGTTGCCTGCTCATAGACCGCCAACGTCGAAACATCTTTCTGCACGCCATCCGAGAACGTTGCGGTGACTCGAATCTGCGTCGATTTCTGCGGATCAACCAGAATCTGCTCGGCCGGGCTCACGGCAATGCTGGCCAGCCGCGGCGTCGCCGCCGAATCGGGCGGAGTCCCGGCCGCGATCCAACTGCGAAGGATCTGATACTCCTGCGACTCCCGCGCGAAGCGCATTCCCCCTTCGTGCGCAATCGCCGTCGTCGGCTTCAACAAAATGAGGCTCTGATCCGGCTCCAGCGGATTCGTCCGCCGGGCGAATGTATCCCGCGTCAGCGTGAGATAGTCCACGTCCGGGTCCTGCCCCCGCAGCGACAGTTTGAACCCGGCCTTCCCCGATTTGTTCCCATGGCAAGCCCCCGCATTGCATCCCGCCTTCGACAGCACCGCCATCACATCATTGCGAAACGAAATCTCCTCCGCCCCCGCCAGCGCGGGCAGCAGTCCGATCAGAATCGTCGATAAACCAATCCGCCATGACATGTTGCTGTTGATAATATCACGGCAAGCGGCGGGCGTTGGCGGATTTACATATGGGGCTTAAATGCCTCCAAAATCCGCTGCAATTCCGGCATTTCCTCTGCTTTGACATTCAACAACGGCGGCCGCACCGGCCCCCCGGCCAGGTGCATCATCTCCATGATCGCCTTCATCGCGCTCACCTCGTACCCCCGTCGTCTCCCCGAAACGCATACAGCGGCAGCACACACGAGCTCATCATTTGCGCAAGCGTCCCCGAATCTCCGGCCGAACCGCGCTCATGAAGCGCCAGCGACAATTTCGGCGCGATGTTGGCAATGCTCGACGTATAAGTCCGAATCCCCATCGAATAATACCCCGGCACCAGATCATCCCCGGCCCCCCCGATCCAATGCAGCCGATCCCCCAGCCGCTGCCGAATGAGCTGATACCTCCGCACATCCCCCTGCCCATCTTTCCACGCGATCAAATTTGGAATCGCGCTCGCCAATTTCTCCACCAGCCCCGCCCCCGGATTAAACCAGTCCCGGCTGTAAATAATCATCGGCAGATTCGTGGCCGCGCCGATCGCCTTGTAATACTCGACAATCCCCTCATCATCCGGCTGCGGATAATACGGCGGAAACGCCAATATCCCGCTCACTCCCGCGGCCGCCGCCGCCCGCGCCAACTCCGCCGCGATGGCCGGATTGAATCCCGCCGCCGCCAGCACCGGAATCTTTCCGCCCACCTGCTCCACTGTCACCCGCACCACCTGTTGATGCTCCGCCGGCGTCAATGAATAAAGCTCCCCCGTCCCCCCGGCCGCGATAATCGCGCACAGCGGATGTGTCGCCAGCGCAGACAAGTTTTTCCGCAACCCCTCCAGATCGAGCGACAGATCCGCCCTGAACGGCGTCACCGGAAACGCGATCACCCCCCGAAGCTGCGAGCGCAATTGTTTTGAATCCATGAGGACCAGAGTCTACCAGCGCGGCAGGATTCTCTTCCAATTCTTATCCACATGCTTCCGCATCTCCGCCTCATCATCTCGCTTGCGATACTTGCACGTGCGGTACCGCTCTTTCCCCCGCGCCAGCTTGTCATCATCCAACTCCACACCCAACCCCGGCCTCTTTGTAATCGCCACCGCCCCATCTCGAATCGCCACTCTTCCCCCAACCACCACCTCATCCTCCTCCGACTGCCACGGATAATGCGTATCGCACGCATACGTCAGATGCGGCGTGGCGGCCGCCACGTGGGTCATTCCCATCAGCGAAATCCCCAAATGGCTGTTCGAATGCATCGACAGTCCCATCCCAAACGTCTTGCACATCCGCGCCAACTGCTGCACCTGCCGCATCCCGCCCCAATAATGGTGATCGCACAAAATAATCTGCACCGCATCCAATTCCACCGCCCTGGGAATATCCGCAAACGAAGTCACCGCCACATTGCTCGCCAGCGGCGTCTCGATCCCCTCGGCCAAAAGCGCCCGCCGAACCTCCGCCATCCCCTCCAGCCCCGCGCAGGGATCCTCAAGATATCCGCCGCCCGACAACTCCTCCGCCAGTTCTTTCCCAACGCGTATTGAAGTCTCCACCGACCACGCACAATTCGGATCAATCCGCAGCGGCACCTTCGGCCCCAATTCCCGCCGCAACTGCTTGATCGTCTCAATCTCCACATCCGGCTCGAGCACACCCGCCTTGAATTTGATCGAAGAGAATCCATACCTCTTCCGCATCTTCACCACCTGCCCCACGATCGTCTCCGGCGAGAGGCACTCCCCATACTCATCCTCGCGCGCATCCTTTCCCTCGCCGCCGCCCCCCGCATGCTTATAAAACGGATACGCCGAAAACGGCACCGCATCCCGCACCCTCCCGCCAATCAAATCACAAACACTCTGCCCCGCCGACTTGCCGATCAAATCCAGACACGCCACCTCAATCGCCGCGAACGTCCGCGTCGTCGCATCCAGCGGATTCTCCCCCGGCACCAGATACGTCTGCGACCGCTCCTCCAATTTGCCGCGGCCCTCGACCATTTGAGACAAATGCCCCGTCAGCCGATACGGATTCGCCCCCACGATCTGCGGCCGAAGTTCCTCCAGCGCCTTGGCCGGCGCATCCCCGCCATAAGTCTCCGACAGCCCCACAATCCCATCTTCCGACTTCATTTCGATAATCGTCCGCAGCGCATAAGGCGCATGCAGCCCATACGAGCTGCGCAGCGGCGGATCGGCAATCGCGATCTGATGAACCTGAAATTCCCGGATGATCATTACGCCGCCACCCATTTCACGCTGTGATCCCCCGTCACCGCAATCGTCTCCTTCGGCGACTCCAGCTCAAAGGATGACCACGGCCCGGGAATGAACGGATATTTCTCAAACACCGCCTCGTTAATCGCGATCCCCCATCCTCCCCCAGTTGGCATCTGCAAATTCCCCCGCTTGATATCCAGCGGCGCTTCCAGAATTTCATCCGCCAGCGGAAACGGATACATCCCCGCCCGCCCCGGCTTGGAATGACACGGATATTCCAGCCATTCCACCACTTCCTCGCCCCAGCAAACCCCCAGATGCGCGGCCGCCAGAACTTCAAACGCCGTTCCCCAGCTATGAAACGCAAACCGCAGCTTGTTCTTCTCGAGCTTCGCAAACAGCCGCCGCGCCGCCTCAAATCCACCCTGGCAGCAAATGTCCATCTGCAAATAATCGGCCGCGTTCTTCGCGATCAAATCATCAAACCCCTTTTCATCATGCTCGTGCTCGCCGGTCGCAATCGGCACGATCTTCTGCTCGTGCAGCCGCGCATACGCCTCATGATCATCCGGCGGCAGCGGTTCCTCCAGCCACGTCAGGTTGTATTGCGCCATCCCCCGCGCCAATTCCTCGATCATCTGCGGCGTGTACGATCGATCCCCCATCCGCCACCACGTATGCGCATCCACCATCAACCCCACATTCGGCCCGACCGCCTCGCGCATCAGCCGCACGGTTTCCAGATCTTGTTCCGGGCCCAATCCCGGCCGCATTTTGTAGGCCGAAAATCCCATCTTCGCGATCGCCGCCGCCTCCCGCGCATATTCCCGCGGCGGCATATACATCCCCGCGCTGCCATAAAGTTTGATCGTCTTCCGCTTGGCGCCCCCAATCAATTCCGAGACCGCACACCCCTCAAACTTCGCCCGCAGATCCAGCAGCGCCATCTGCGCCACCGGCGAGGCTGTTTTCACCCGCATCGGATCGTGCCCCACCAGCGACTGCCGGATTTTTCCATTGATCTCATCCGCCGCCTGCTGATGCGCCGGCCCCGGCGCATAGCCCTTGCGGCCCATGTCCGTCTCGATGCGAACGACCATCGCATCGCGCTTCACGATCGTCCGCAGCCCACCATAAAAAGGGAGCCGCAATGGCTCCTTCAGCGGACACGACATCAGAATTGCCTGCACATCGACGATTCTCACGGGCCGAAGATTAGTCGGCCGGCCGGCAACGAGCAACGATCACGCAGCGCCTGGCTTGCGATCACTCCCGCCCGGCATCGTCGCCCACATGATCGACACGATGGCGATCCACAGAACCACCAGCAGCAGGTTCGCGCCCCACATCGGCACCGACTGGCGAATCTTTTCGATGTCCTTTCCCGTAGCCCCCACAAGCCAACTGTGCAGCCGCCAGTTGACCATGATGAAACTGAAGATGCCCAGCCCCACAACATGTTGCAAATAGAAGCGCCGGTAGGGAAGTGCGGATTTCGGCCGAATTCCCCACCAGGCCCAGGCGATCAACGAGACGGTCGCAATCACAACGATCGCCGCGCCGAGCATGTCTCCGGCCGGAATCGCCAGCGCCAACATCCAACTAATGCTCCCGATGGTCACCCCGGCCAGCGATACAAATCGCGCCATCGGTGACGCCATTCCACAGGCGGCCGGCACCGAAGACAGCCCTTCTTCCCGACGAAGGGCCTGATGCCGGACCTTCCATCGCAACACCATCCCCGCCAATGCCGCGCCATAAGTCAGCCAGAAACTGCATTGAGCGATAATCTTCGTCTTCACGCTCCAATGATGCGTCTCGCCGACGTACTGCACCCCAAACAGGACCGCGATCGCCAAAATCACGTAGACCCACACAATCACTGAGAAGCGAATGACAAACCGCCGCTCCCGGGGTGTTTGCGTGCTGCGAATGCTCTGCGCCGTGCCGAAAATTCCCCCGGCTACTCCGATGATCGGCCCCATCCACATCGCCAGCAGCGGAAGCAACGCCGCGCCCTTGGCCGCCGTTGACGCCTTGGCAATTCCTCCGGCGGTCGCCGCGGTTGCGCTCTGCATCATCAATGCCGGCAGCGCTGCCACCACCATCGACGCAAACTGCGGCCGCGGCGCGGAGCGCACCAGGTTCCGCTCCAGCATCGCCGCCACCTGCTCCCGCAGCATCTGCCGGCCGCGGGCCAAACGCTGGCGAACTGTCTCCTCCGAAATCTCCAGTGCGGCGGCCACTTCTGGCGCGCTCTGATTTTGCCGGTAATAAAGAACCAGCGTCTCCCGATAGGGCTCTGCAATCTCTGAAAGCGACCGCCACAAAACGTCCCGCTCCTCGGCCGACATCGCCTCCTCATCCGGCCGCGGCAACTGCGATGGATCATAATTCGTGATCGCCCGCGCCAGCCGCGCATTCTCCCGCGCATTGTCGCGGTGCTGATCGAGCATCCGGTGCCGCGCAATCTGGCAAAGCCAGGCCGCCAGCTTCTGCGGCTCGCGCAGCCCGCTCAGACTTTTCCAGGCCGCCAAAAACGTTTCCTGGGCTATATCCTCACTGGCCGAAAGATCCCCGCACGCCGAATAAATCAGCCCGCTGATCAATCCCTGATACCGCCGCACAATCTGTCCAAACGCCTCGCGGTTTCCCTGACGGCTTGCGGCCACCAGGTCAACATCGGCCCGAGCGTCGTTCATCGCGATTGCAGTCATGCCATCTCCTCTTTATGAATCTGCAATCCAGTCGCTTTGTCCCTCATCCACGTGACACAAAACCAGAATATTACTCGGCACTCAGCACTCAGCACTCAGAACTTGCTCTCAAACCCCCGAATGCTGCGTCACCAGCCGCTCCCGATTGCTCAAGCTCCGCAGCCGGTTAATCGCCGCCAGATACGCCAGCGCACTGGCCTCCAGAATATCGGTGCTAAGACCGCGGCCGCGAATTTTGCGGCCGCTATGCTCCAGCTCAATCTGCACCTCTCCCATCGCCTCCTTGCCTTTGGTCACCGCGCGAATCCGATAGTCGGTGAGCGACGCCTCAATCTGCGTCAGCTTCTGAATCGCGCTATAAATCGCATCCACCGGCCCATCGCCCACGGCCAATCCCTGCATGATCTCTCCATGCATATCCTTCAGCGTCACCGCCGCCGTCGCGATCGTCTCCACCGTCGGCAGCGTGATCGAACCGCTTGTCACCTGCAAACCGGCCAGCTCAAACATTCCATGCGACAGATTCAACTGCTCGTCCACCAGCGCCTCGATGTCCTCATCAAAAACTTCCTTCTTCTTGTCCGCCAGCGCCTTGAACTTCGCAAACGCCGCCTCCAACTGCTCATCGCTCAGCGTATACCCCAGTTGATTCACCCGATCCTTGAACGCATGCCGCCCCGAATGCTTCCCCAAAACCAGCGATGATTTCGGAATCCCCACCGTGGACGGATCCATGATCTCGTACGTCTCCCGATATTTGAGCATTCCATCCTGATGAATCCCCGCCTCATGCGCAAAGGCATTCTCGCCGACAATTGCCTTGTTCCGCTGCACCAGCAATCCCGTCAAATGGCTCACCATCCGGCTGGTCGAATAAATTTTCGTCGCATCGATCTTGCTCGTGACGTGATAATGATCCACCCGCACCTTCAGCGCCATCACGATCTCTTCCAGCGAGGCATTCCCGGCCCGCTCGCCGATGCCGTTGATCGTACACTCCACCTGCCGCGCCCCGCCCTCCACCGCGGCCAGCGAATTGGCCACCGCCATCCCCAGATCGTCATGACAGTGCGATGAGAGAACGATGTTCTTCTCGCGGATGATCGGCAGCTTCCTGATCAGGTGCGAGAAAATCTCCCCATAGCTTTTTGGCGTCGCATAACCCACCGTGTCCGGCAGATTGATCGTCGTCGCACCCGCCTCGATGGCCGCCTGCGTGATCTCTTCCAGAAAGTCCAGCTCCGTCCTGCTCGCATCCTCCGGCGAGAATTCCACATCGCCGGTGTACGCCAGCGCCTGCTTGATCGACTCAACGCTGATGCGGATGATCTCCTCCTTCCCCTTGCGCAGCTTGTGATCGCGATGGATCTTCGAGGTTGCGCAAAACACGTGAATCCGCGGCCGCTTCGCCTTCTTCACCGCGTCCCCCGCGCGCTCAATGTCCTTGGGCGTACACCGCGCCAACCCGCAGCAGACCGCCGATTGCAATTCGGCCGCGATCGCCTGCACCGACTCAAAATCGCCCGGCGAGGAGATCGGAAAACCGGCCTCGATGATGTCCACGCCCAGGGCTTCGAGCTGATGGGCGATCTCCAGCTTCTCCTGGAGATTCAGTGTGGCGCCCGGTGATTGCTCGCCATCGCGTAACGTGGTGTCGAAGATCCGTACGTGTTCCATGACCGACTCCTGCATGTTCAAAAAACCAACCGACCAAACAAAAAACCCCGCGATTTGGATCGCAGGGTTCAAATCTTCATTGAGCTTTTGGCCCTGCGATCACGCGCGACTGTTCCGGAGCCCAAGAAGGGCCAGGGTAAGGCGGGCGGATTGCAGGGCATTCAATTGCATAGGTCAGCCATTAAATATCGGCAAAGCGCTTCTGTCAATACAGTCCACTGGCAAATTTCCGTTATTTCCCCGATTTCGGCCCCCGGATGCTCTCAATGCTGCTCACCATCCGCTTCAGATGCGCATTGTTCGCCGGAAACGCGAACACCACAAACGACGGCCCCCCATCCTGCACCACCGCCGCCACAAACGGGATTTTCACATTGGCCACATTCGCCGTCCCCGTAAAAATCTTCGCCGGCAGCCCGCCAATGTTCTTGCTGATCACCTTCTCATCCGGCCGAATCGTCTTGATCTGGTTCCCCATCACATCATCCCGATCCAGCTTCTGGAGCGCCTCACTCGCATCTTTGGCATTCTTGATGGCGATCACCAGGATCGTCCCCAGATGGTCCGGCGCGCTGGCCATCACCGCATCGGCCTCCTCCACCTCCCATCGGTCGGGAAATTCAATGGAAAATCCCGTCGCAGTGTCGGTGTGTGTGTCGGCAAAAGAAAATGGCGCCAGCAGCAAAACGGCCAGAGCAACCATGAGCATTGGCCTGATCATGGCCCTCATCCTACCGCTCAGGCCATCCTGAACAATGGCAGCGGCTCAAACTTATTGCCCAAAATCTTCGCATCATCCGCCTTCAGCCAGTCCCTCAGCACCGTCGCGTAAATCCTGCGGAAATCCAGCGAAAACGGCACATCCCCGCGATGCAATTTGCTCGGTGAGAGATCCGGGAACTGCCCAAAGAATCCTGGCCGAATTGGCCCGCCAAACATGAACAGCGGCGCGGCCTCGCCATGGTCCGTCCCCTGGCTCCCGTTCTCGCCCACCCGCCGGCCAAATTCGCTGAAGGTCATGACCACCGTTCGATCCAACTGCCCCAGTCCCTTCAAATCTTCAATGAACGCACTCATCGCCCCCGACAACTGCGTCATCAGTTGCGTATGCCGATTCTCCTGATTCGAGTGCGTGTCAAACCCGCCCAGCGTCACATAATAAACCCGCGTCGGCATCCCCGACGCGATCATCTGCGCCACCAATTTCAAATCCGCCGCCAGCCGCGACTGCGGATAAACCGCCTTGTTCTGCACGCTGGTGGCCGTCTTGCGAATCTGGTCCG
>JBGPEF010000136.1:0-11246 GCA_041482675.1 Tepidisphaeraceae bacterium
GAAGGTGTCTTCCTGAAAGCGCGAGACCCATTTCTCGGCCTCGGCCGGGTCTTTGGTGAAGGGGCGGAGTCCGCCATCGATGAGGATTAGCGCCTTGGTTTTGGCGGGGTAGAGGCGATAGAACTGGCGGACGACGGGGGTGCCCATGGAGTGGCCGACGGGGATGGCTTCGTTGATCTTTGCATCTTCGAGGACGACGTTGATGGCTTTGGCGAAGAGGTCCATGGTGTAGTCGATGCGGGGATGGTCGGATTGGCCGTAGCCGGGGAGGTCGATGAAGAGCATGTTGATTTGGCCGTTGAAGGCGGAGGCTTGCGCGTTCCAGACGGTGAGGTCGCAGCACCAGCCGTGGATGAAGACGAGGGTGGGTTTGTTGCGGTTCTGGGCGGCGGGGAGGAGCTTGTAGTGGATTTTGAGGTCGGGGGTTCCCTTATCTGCAGCGAGTTTGGCGAAGTGGGAGGGGGATTTTTGCAGGAGGTCGGTGTCGGGGGCGGCGTGGGAGAGAGTGGGGAGTAGAAAGAGAATTGGCAGGAGCAGAAGAGATCGAGTGGGCATTGAGACTCCGGTGAAGGGGACTACAACATAATGTAGCGATGGGCGCGGGGGAGGGCCAGATTCAGGAGAGCACATTGAGATTTGCCAAAAAATGGATCGTGAGCGTTTTGTTACTCGTCTGCAACCCGGTGAATGGCCAGAGTGAATGGCGGCCGACGTATCCAGCGCAGGTGGAAGATGTATCGTGGCTGGGGACGCATTCGAGATTTTGTTTTGATGTGACGGAGAAGAATATGGCCGCGGTACTGGGGGCGGGGACGAATGTGGTTTGCGGGGGGACGAATGCGGCGGGGATTGGGTTTGCGGGGGGGCCGTTTATTCTGGGGAGGGAGGGGGAGATTGTGGACATTCTTTCGGGGAAGCGGATTGCGGAGGAGACGTTGAAGCAGATTCGGGGGCGGGTGGATTTGGCGCATGCGAAGGGGGCGAAGGTGGTGGGGGAGGTGATTCGGATGCACATGACACCGTGGTTGCAGGAGGAACATCCGGACTGGCAGGTGCTGAATTCGCCGGGGCAGAAGCCGATTCGGCCGGAAGAGGTGGCGAAGCAGCATGTGCTGGGGTGCTGGAATTCCCCGTATGGAGATTTTTTCATCAAGACGCAGGTGGAGCTGGTGAGGCGGCTGGATTGGGATGGTTACAACATGGATGGGTTTGGGTGCTGGCAGCACTGTTTCTGCCGGTATTGCCGGGAGAGCTTTAAGAAAGATACGGGGCTGGAGATTCCGACGACGACGAACGTGAATGATGCGAAGTTCCGGCATTACCTTAAATGGCGGTTGGATCGGTATACGCATTTTGTTGCGCGGTGGACGGCGGCGTTGAAGGAGGTGAAGGGGGATTTTGTGACTGCGCCGTGGACGACGGGGCCGGGGAGGTGGTGGCATTGGATGGGTGCGCCGGGAGCGGAGGGGACGGATGCGATGCACCGGGTGCTGGATGCGCCGTTTTTGGAATTGCTGTGGGATTTTCCGCCGGATCAGGGGAGCAATCTGCTGCCGGCGTTTACGTGCAGATATTATCGCGGGCTGTGCGGGGATCGGCCGGCGTGGATTTTGCCGTATTTGTGCGAGCAGGGGCAGTTCAATGCGCAGCCGCCGGTGGCGGAGTGTGAGGTGCGGGAGATGACGGTGCTGACCAATGGATGCCTGGTGGCGCAGGGGAACTGGCAGCAGAGCGCGGAGGCGTCGCTTTCGCATTTCAACAAGATGATGGAGGAGCGGGAGCCGTTTACGCGGGGGGCGAAGTCGCTGAAGTGGGCGGCGATGCTGGTGGGGGAGAGCTCGCGGCTGCTTTATGGGCTGCCGGGGGTGCGGACGGAGGTGCCGCTGGGGGAGTGGATCGTGAGCGGGGTGGATACGCCGGATATTGGGAAGCTGGCGCCGGGGGAGAGGAGGATGCCGGCACATATGGAATCGGCCGTCGGAGTGTTTCGGGCGATGATGGAGGATCATCTGCCGCTGGATATTGTGATTGAGCAGGATGTGGAGAATTTGAAAACGCTGTCGCAATACAAGGTTTTGATTTTGCCGAGCGCGGCGTGTGTCAGTGATAAGGCGAGTGAGACGATTCGGGCGTTTGTGAAGGGTGGGGGAGGGTTGGTGGCGCTGCACGAGTCTTCGATTTGTGATGAGTTTGGGGATCGGCGGGAGGATTTTGGTTTGGCGGATGTGTTTGGGGCGCACTACAAGGGGAAGGAGGATTTTTCAGCGCGGTGGCCGAATTATCCGAAGACGACGGAGATCTATCTGGGGATCGCGGGGGCGGATCTACATCCGATTGCGGATGATGCGGTGGTGCGGTCGAACTATCGGCGTGGGTCGGATCGGCTTCAGTACATTGGGTGGATGACGAATGTGGAGCCGATTGTCGGTGCGGTGAAGCTGGGGAGGCGGTTGGCGGTGCCGAGGGAGTGGCCGTTTATGCTGTTGAATTCGGTGGAGAAGGGGCGGAGTGTTTATTTTGCGGCGGATATGGGGCAGGCGTATTTCATTGCGCCTTATCAGTATCAGAGGAAGTTGATTTCAAATTCGGTGAGATGGGCGGCGGGGGAGAATCGGGTTCCGATGCAGGTGGATGCGCCGTTGTGCGTGCAGGCGGCGTTTTATACGCAGAATGAGGGGACGCGGAGGATTGTTCATCTGCTGAATGAGGTGAACACGTCGGCGAATCGGGCGATTCCGGAAAATAATCCGTCGCAGCGGGAGGAGATGATTCCGGTTCACGACATCAAGATTAGGTTGTCCAATCCAACGATCACCTCAGCCTTCCAGGAGCCGGGGCATCGGGTGTTGGAAGTGAAGAGATCAGAAGGAGCGATCGAGGTTGTGGTTCCGCGGGTGGATGTTCATTCGATGGTTGTGCTGGAATAGTTCAGAAGGTGAAAGTGACGGCGGCGTAGAGGAAATCGATGTCGGCGCTGGGGCCGGTGTTGTTGATGAAATCGCCGGAGAAGAAGTGGGCGTAGCCGAGGTAGGCGGAGAGGTGGCGATCGATTTGCCAATTGATCACGGAGTCGAATTCGTTGCCGAGGTAGGGTTCGTCGGAGGCGGTGCTGAAGCGGACGATGCCGCTGGCGAGGTTGTAGACGGCATCGTGGGTATTTTGACGCCAGAAGAAATGCTGGTCGAGTTGAAGGGCGACGGAAGAGGTGAGGTTGAAGATCAGGCCGGGGTGGAGGTCGATGATGTTTTCGCGGCCGAAGATGTAGATGTGGCCGAGGTAGTTGTAGGTGGGGGGGAAAAGCTGGTTGAAGCGATGGGCGGGATCTCGAGAGCCGGAGGCGGCGTCGAGTCCGAGGGAGGCGCGGGGGGTGAAGGTCATTTGCGAGAATGTGTAGCCGGCTTCGGTGGCGATGGACCAGGCGCCGATGGAGTCGCCGTCGAATTTGCCGAGCTGGCCGTCGAGCTCCAAGTCGAAATCCCAAGGCTGGGGCGTGGTGTGGAGGCGGGTGCCGAGGGTGTATGTCGTCGAATCAACGGCGTTGAATTGGGATTGTTGTTTGTCGAGGGCGAGGACGTAGAGATCGAGCTTGGAATGGGCGCCCTTGAGGAGATCTGGCAGGGCGGTGACGTTGTAGATGCCGGCAAACCAGGTGCTTTCATCTTCGCCGTTGAGCGTTTTTTTGTGGATGTCGATGGGGCGGACCAGGAATACATCAAGGACATTGTTGGGAGTGGAGAGGGAGAACTTTGCGCCGTCGAAAGTGCGGCGGACGTTGACCCAGTCGTTGGGGCCGATGAGGCGCTGAGCGCCGTAGATTAATTCCTGGCGGCCGATGCGGAAAAGGGCGGAGGCGGAAGAGTTGATGGGAATTTGGAAGTCGGCGAAGGCCTGTTGGATATCGGTGAAATCGGCATCGCCGGGGCGTGCGCCGCCGACGCGGTCGTTGACGAAGGCGCTGTTGAGCTGGAGGAAGAGGCGGAAGTTTTTGCCGAAATGGGCATCGACGTGGGCGAGGAGACGGGTGAGGAAGAAACCGTCTTCATCCTGGGCGCCGGCGGCAAAGTTGCTGTTGTTGAAATAGTCGTAGCGCTCGCGGGCCTGGCCGCCGAAGGAGAGATATTGATCGCCGGCGGAGTTGATGGGGACATATTTGATCGGATCGAAGAACTCCTTGCGGTTGGCGGGATTTTTGAGGAAGGAGTAGTCCTCTTCCCAGCGCACGATGGAGAAGTCGGCCGAGCCGTATTGGGACCAGGCGGGGGCCGAGAGGAGCAAGATGGCCAGTGAGAAAGTCAATCGTCGCATGTCGCCAAGCCTTTCCTTGTAACGTTTCAGTCTATGGAAGCCTGCGGATAATGACTCCGGTCATGTCGTCGAGCTGCGGAGCGCCGCCGGCGAACGCCTGGGTGGCGGCGAGGATTTCGTTGAGGAGCGTGCGCGCGGGCTGGTGGTGGTGGCGCAGGATGATTTCCGAGATTCGCTCCTGGCCGAAAAGTTCGCCACTGGCATTCTGATATTCGTAGAAACCGTCGGTGAGCAGAACGATCAGGTCACCGGGTTCCATCTGCATGCGCTGGACGCCGTCACTTTTGGCATCCTCATCAATTCCAAAGGGGATCATCGAGGAATCAAGCCACTGGAAGCGGTGAGTCTGGGCGTGAAAGTGCAGGAGGGGGGCCTGACCGGCGGAGTGATAGTTGATGCGGTGGGCGGAGGGCTCGAGCAGGCCGAGGAAGGCGGTGACGAATCGCTCGGAGCCAAGGTCGTGGCAGAGTTGGCGGCTGATTTGCGAGAAGACATCTTCCAGCTCAGCGCGGAGGCGCACGCCGATGCGAAGCATGGAGCGGACCTGGGTGACGGAGAGGGCGGGGCCGATTCCGTGGCCGGTGGCGTCGGCGAGGAGAAGCACCAAGGATGGCGGTTCGCCGGGTTTAAGCGGGTCGAGGGCGACGGCGATAAGGTCGTAGATGTCGCCGCCGGTTTGTTCGGCGGGGAGGGAGAAAGCGGCCATGTCATAACCGGGACAGGCGGGAAGCTCCTTGGGGAGGACGTCCATCTGGATTTTGCGGGCGAGGGCGAGATCGCGCTCGATCTTTACGCGCTCCTCGCGGAGGCCGTCGCGTTCCTTAAGGCCCTGGGCCATCTCGTTGAAGCTGTCGGCCAGGGTTCCCAGTTCGTCGCGGCGGCGGATCTGCACGGGTCTGTCGAAATGACCTTCGGCGATACGGCGGGTGCCGGCAACCAGTTCACCGATCGGGCGGGAGATGATGGATGCGATGAAGCGGCAGGCAATGATGGCGATGAGGCAGGCGGCGACAGCGGTGATGATGATTTGGCGCTGGAGTCGGCGCAGGGGGAGGAGGGCGCGATCGAGGGAGCTGGCGAGGACGAGCCGGCTTGATTTGGCGTTGTCGGCTTTGAGATCGAAAGACTGGCCGAGGAAGTGCTCGCGCTGGACATCAAATTCCACGTGGTCGGCGGCCCGGATGGTGGTGGGGCCGGCGTGATCGACGGTTCGGAGGGGAGTGTCGGGGCGCAAAGCGGCGACGTGGATATCGCCGGCATCGGAGGAGGAGCGGGCGACGATGCTGTCATCGACGAAAAACCACGCGGCCAGCGGGGCGATGGCCGATTCGGTGGTCGCCTGTTCGGCCAGGAGCTGTTGGCGCACCCAGTTGTCATCGATGCGAAAACCAACGAAATAGGCATTGTCGGGCGCTTCATCGAGCTGAGTGCGCAGAGGGACGCCCATGGCCAGGAAAAGCCCGGCGGGGGTGGCGATGTATTGAAGGATGGGGCGGGATTTTCCGGTCAGCACGGCATCGACGGGCCAGTGAATTTTGTCGGAGGCGAGGATGCCGTTCATTTGGGGATCGGCCGAGGAGACCAGGACGACTTCGTGGGCGAGATTCAGGAGCACATGGAAAGCGGGGCTGCCCTCGCGTGACTGGAGCTCGGACTGGACATCGCGGCCGAGCACTTCCTGGCGCAACTGCTCGCGGGCGCCCAGATTGGCCGAATCTCCGGCGGCCTGGAGCAGGGAGCGCTGCGCCGGGGCCTCGAGAAGGGCGCGTACGATGCGGCTGACCTGCTGGTGCTGATCGTCGAGATGGCGCAGGTAGCGGGCGATGGCGTGGGAAATTTGTGCATCAGCCCGCTCGGTTTCGTGGGAGGTTACGTTCAACGTGACAATCCAGGCGACGATCGCGGAGGAGCCGATGGTGATCAGCAGCATCAGGAGAAGGATTTTGGTTCCGATTCGCATGGCGGGCGGGCTACTGGCGGGAACCGATTTTGGGTAGGGCATTAACCCCGACTTTAATGGTGGCGGTGCTGGCCTGATTTGCGGAGAGGGTGATGTCCGTTTGCGAGCCGGGCAGGCGCGGATGCCATGAGATGATCCTGTATTGGCCGGGGGGCAGATTGGTGAACTCGACGTTGCCGCCGGATTTGGCGAGGGAAATCCACGGCGATGGGGCGGCGTAGACGAGGGCGACGGGTTCTTTCAGCGAGGCATTGAGGATTTCGATGAGGCCTTCGGAGCGGGGGGTGAACGTGGCAGTGCCGCCGGGGGGGAGCGAGCCGAGGTTGAAGTCGTTGCCGTCGGAAACGCTGTAGAGATTGGCGGAGGCGGAGCCGCTGTTGCGGATGGTCACTTGTTGGCCGACCGATGCGGCGAGGTTGAGGCTGGTGGTGGGTTTTCGCGCATCGATGTCGATCGAGGCCGGGGGCTGGGGGGATTTGGCGGAGTTTGCGGAGACGGGCTCGAGCCAGACGACGATTTCCTTCAGGGTGGAATAGTCCACTGGTTCAAAATCGCCGGAGACGCTGGTGCGTTTGGCGGGAGCATCGTAGGTCAGCACGCGATCGGCCGGGGAGGTGAAGCCGGCCTTGGGCTCGGCCACTACGCGGATGCGCAGGGCGGCCATTCCCGCGGGGGGCGGCGATGCCGACTGGCATCCAGCGAGCAGGGCGCAGAGAGACGCGAAGAGGATTGCGGAGATTCTCATTTGCGGCGGAGCTCCAGATCAGCGGTGGCGACTTTGCCGGGTTCGGACAAAATGGGCGTCGAGAGTTCCGGGAAGCGCCGGCGGCGCTGCCAGGTCTTGACCAGCCAGATTCCCGGCGGGATGCCCTCGATCTTCCAGGTACCATCTTCATTGACCCGGCTGGTGTAAGGGGTGGGTGAGACGAAAACCACTCCATCCATGTGGCGGTGGATGGAGCAATAGAGGAAGACCGCTCCGGGCTTGTCGAAATTGACCGAGCGTGATTCGCCGGGGGGAAAGAGTCCAAGATCGAATCGTTTGGCCGGGGCATTGGAAAAGACATTGTGCTCGATGGCGCGGTCCTCATCGTTGAGGAAATCCACGCTTTGCCCGACGCAAACGATCACCACGGGGGGCGAGAACTTCGCGCCTTTTTGCGAGACTTTGACGGGATTTTTGGGAATGCCGACCTGCCGTTTGGGGTCGGGTGACTCGAGATAGACGACCATTTCCGAAAGCGGGACCTCGCCCTGGGATGTGACCTTTCCGGAGACCGCGCCGGCGGGCTGGGTGGTGGGCTCGGCCGCTTTTGCGGGTGGCATGTAAAAGAGGGCTGGGAGGGCGTAGAGCAGGAGGACCAGCGCGTGCTTGCCATTGGGCATTTTGAATACCTCGGTAAACTTTTTTCCCATCGCAGCGCAGCCCCGGATCGACGTTGCCACGACAGTGCGGATGATACAAGGTTCGGGGGGTTGCACCAACGGGTTGTGAATCCGGGCCGCGGCCACGAAAGGGGCAGGGTCCGGAATAAACTGGTGGTGCTGCCGGCGCTGGCGGCCTGAGAATGGATGGGCTGCTGGCGGGGCGGGGGAAAATCGCACCTTGAAGGACTCGAACCTTCAACCTTCGGCTCCGTAGGCCGACGCTCTATCCAATTGAGCTAAAGGTGCAAATCCGCCAACACTCAATCGAGCGCGGTATTCTACGCGGACCCCCGTGGTTCATCAACGTGTGATATGTGGGCTTCAGGCCGCGAGGCGGCGAAGGCGGGCGATGTAGAGTTTGGTGCGCCTGGCGACGGGGCCGGCCGCTTTCTTGGGATATTTCTGGGCCAGGAGACTGAGGTGTCCAGCGATCGATTGCAGCAACATTTGACGGCGCATACTCGACTCCATCCGTGAAGGTCCCCGGCGAGATCCGACTCCAATGTGCTATCGACAGATCGGGGGATGGTTCATGAGTCCGATAAATCGTATAGGATTTGCGGCGGGAGATTGAATGGCCTTTCGGATTGACTTTGATCCTCAGGCACGAGCCGATCTCAGGGAGATGCGCGCATTCGAACGAGCCGCGGTCGTGGACACGATCGAGCGGCTTTTGACACAAACACCCACCGTGACGAGTCGCAGCCGGATCAAGCGACTTCGGGGCATTGATTCACCGGAATATCGGCTTCGGATAGGAGAAATTCGGGTATTCTATGATGTTGAAGGGGAGGAAGTGTATGTGCTGCGAGTTTTGGAAAAGTCGGAGGGCGATCAGTACCTGAGGGAGATGGGTTATGAAGCTTAAGCAAATTACGCCAAAGCAACTCGCGGAAGAGACAGGAAAGTTTCTCAATCAGGCCAAGCGCACACCGGTGGTCGTGCGCTCCGGGAACGGGCCGGCGCTCCTTATCCGGGCGATGAGTGACGAGGATCTTCAAGATGCTCTGATCACGGCTCACCCTGGTTTTCGCGCATCAATCCGCAAGGCGCGGCGTAATCGCGCGGCCGGGAAAGGCATTCCTCTGAAGGATGTTCGACGGTCGCTGAATTTGCCTGGATAGAACCCGTTTTCAGTCAATTGTGTCGAACAGCGTGGGCTCGGCCTGGGGCGCCAGTGCTGGTGGTTGCCCGCGCGTGCGGGCAGTGTTGGCGGAGCTGTCGTATAGTTCGGCGACGCGCTCGAGGTGGTCGGCTTCATGCGGGCTCTTGTCCCAGCGGATGCGCTTGATGCGGGGGAAGCGCAGGGCGTAGCCGCTGGCGTGGCGATCGCTGCGCTGGATCTGGTCGAAGGCGATTTCGAGGACGAGTTTGGGCTCGACGAGGTGAATGTGGCCGCGGTGATTCAGGGAGAGCTTGTGAAATAGCTCCGTCAGTTGCGCGATCTCTTCGTCGGTCACGCCGCTGTAGGCTTTGCCGATGTTGACGAGCTGCTGGCCGGACCAGACGGCGAAGGTGTAGTCGGAGAGGAGGTTTTTGCGCTTGCCGTGGCCGTATTCGGCGGCGGTGACGACGCAGTTGAGGGTGGGCAGGTGAGTTTTGATTTTGAGCCAGGCTTTGCCGCGGCGGCCGGGGGAGTAGGGCGAATCGGGATCTTTGAGGACGATGCCTTCGTTGCGGCGATTACGCGAGGCGGAAAAGCAGGTGGTGATCTGGTCGGCCGAGGAGACGGAGCAGGGGGAGGTTGTGAGAAGTGATTCGCCGAGTTGTTCGAGAATCCGGCGGCGCTCGCGCAGGGGTTCATCCATCAGCAGCCGGCCGTCGTGATAGAGAATGTCGAAGGCGATAAAGACGGCCGGATTTTCGCGGATGATGGCGGGGCTGATATTTTTGCGGCCGAGGCGTTTTTGGATGTGGGCAAAGGGGAGGACGAAGCCGTCGCGCCAGGGGACAATTTCTCCATCGAGGAGAAATTCGCCGGGGATTTTGCGCATGGCATCGACGACGTCGGGGAACGATTCATCGGTGCGGTCCATGGTGCGGGTGTAGATGGCGATGCGGTCGGCGGATTTGTGGACCTGGGCGCGGATGCCGTCGAGCTTGTCTTCGGCGAAAAAGCCGCGGCCGGACATGGATTTGATGGCGATGTCGGCCGTTTCCTGCGGGGTGGCGAGCATGAACTGGATGGGATGAAAGAGGCGGAAGCGGGCGGATTCCAAATCATTGCGTTTGGCGAGAATGGCGACTTCGTCGAGGTCGCCGATGAGCAGCTGCGTGCGCTGGATGACGGAGAGCGGTTTGTCGAAGGCCTGGGCGACGGCGGCCTGTAACACGCCTTCCTGCACGCCGGTGCGCATGTCGCCGAAGATGATTTTGGTGAGATAGGCGGCCTCGCGCGGGTGGATGCATCGTGTGAAGAGCCGGCGGAGGATATCCCGCTTGTGCTGGACGACGCCGGTGCGGGCGAGATCATCGAAGGCGTCGGCCATTTCGCGAAGCGTGAGTGGGCCGGCTATTTGAGGCGCGGTGAGCATGGTGGCGGAGTCGTCGGCGGCGCAGCCGATTCCCTCGGCCGGCCAGACCTGGGCGAGGGCTTCGCCGAGCTCGCCGCTTTTGACAACCAGCGGCCAGAACTGCTGGGCATCGAGTTTCAGGATGGAAAAGATGACATCGCTGACGATCGCGCCGCCGACGCTGAGGTTGCGCTCGTCGGTTTGGGAGAAGGTCCGGCCGGCGAAAAAGCGGACGGCGCGGCGGAGATCGTCTTCGTCAAGCGTGCGCAGGTAATTCGACAGCAATTCCTGCTTTTTCAGTTTGCTCGCGGTCGCCGCGGCCGCGTCGCAGGTGGTGCAGAAATTGTGCAGATGGGCGGACATCATTTAATCGTAGGCATGGCGGGGAAATATATGGATGAGGAAATCGGCCGCCGATCCGCCGCGTCCGGTTGGTGCGGTAAGATACGGAGATGGCGATTGTCGGTCAGATTCCGCCGCGCTGGCGTCCCTTGCTTATGCAGGGGGCGCTGTGTCTGGTGCTGGCGGCGTCGCTGGGACTGGCGGCGTGGGTGTCGCGGCGGCAGGCGCGGGCGCTGCGGGTGGTGTTGGGAAAGGACGCGGTGGTTATTGATGGGTTGACGGTTTTTCGGCCTGAGGATTGGACGCTGCGGCGGGATGATGATGGTCTGTTGCTGGAGGAGATGCGCAAGGGTGTTGCATCGCCGCGCAAGCTGCGGATTCGCTATGCCCGCTCGAGCATTTTCATGTCGCCGCTGGAATACCTGGTGCGCTGCGGAGAGTTGCCGGTTCATGAGGCTGGCGCTTTGATGGATGCGGCAATCGGGCCGCGGGCCGAGGTGGTGAAGACCATCAACATCGGGGGATGGCCGGGGATTCTGCTGTCGCAGACACGGATGATGAGCGGCGTGGATGCGCGGCAGCAGATGATGTGGAAGCGGACGCTGGCGTGCGCGGTGATGGCGGGGGGGGATGTGGTGTTGTTGAGATTGGAAGGTGAGGGGGCAGCCAGCAGGATCGATGAAGACCTGGTGCGGCGC
>JBGPEF010000137.1:0-11229 GCA_041482675.1 Tepidisphaeraceae bacterium
AGGTAGAGCACCAATGGGTCTCATCGTCCAAAAATTCGGCGGTACCAGTGTCGCCAACGCCGCCAAGATTCACCACGCCGCCAAGCGGGTCATCGCCGCCAAGGAAAAAGGCAACCAGGTCGTCGTCGTCGTCAGCGCCATGGGCGAAACCACCGATCAACTCCTCGATCTGGCCAAACAGATCTGTGAAAATCCACCCAAGCGCGAGTTGGACCAGCTCCTCGCCACCGGCGAACAGGTCACCATCGCCCTCATGGCCATGGCCATCCACTCCCAGGGCCATCCCTCCATCAGCTACACCGGCGGCCAGATCGGCCTGGTTACCGACGAGGCATTCTCCAAGGCCCGCATCCAGTCCATCAACAAACAACGCATCTTCGATCAGCTCGAGCAGGGGAAAATCGTCATCGTCGCCGGTTTTCAGGGCATCACCCCCTCCGGCGATCTCACCACCCTCGGCCGCGGTGGCTCCAACGCTACTCTTGTCGCCCTTGGCGCGGTTTTGCAGGCCGATGTCTGCGAAAATTACACCGACGTCGATGGAATCTTCACCGCCGACCCGCGCATCGTCAAAAATGCCCGGAAAATCGACAAAATCAGCTACGATGAGATGCTGGAGCTCGCCGGCCTCGGTGCCTCGGTGCTCCAGACCCGCGCCGTGGAGTTTGCCAAGAAGTACAACGTGCCTCTCCACGTCCGCAACAGCCAGCACGATGGCGAAGGCACGTGGATCGTCGCGGAGACCCCCAATATGGAACACATCGTCGTCTCGGGCGCGGCCCTCAAGAAGGATCTGATCCGCGTCACCATCAATTCCGTCCCCGACCGCCCCGGCGTGGCCGCCAAGATCTTCGGCGACATCGCCGCCGCCAACATCTCCGTCGATGACATCATCCAGAATGTGATGGATGACAACACCGCCAACATTTCCTTCACCGTCGAGCACGGCGACATGCACGACATCAAGCCCGTCGTCGACAAACTCTGCCAGGAGCTCCCCGGCGCCAAGGCCCTCTATCGCTCCGATCTGGCCAAGGTCAGCGTCGTCGGCGTCGGCATGCGCGTCCACACCGGCGTCGCCCAGCGCATGTTCAAAGCCCTGGCCGACGCCAAAATAAACATTCAAAACATCACCACCAGCGAGATCAAAATCAGTTGCATCATTCAAAGAGACGACGGCCCGCGGGCGCTCCAGATCGTCCACGATGCCTTCGAGCTTCACAAACCCCATTAGGCCTCCAACCACTCCTCTCCCCTCGCCCCTACACTCCCCTCTTTCCCTCGCCCCTGTACTCAGGGGAGAGGGCAGGGTGAGGGGTCTTCTTCTCGTAGTACGCCAACCACGCTTATTTGCTGGGTGGCATGGGCAAACGTACTCGTTTGCCCGTGTCGTTCTCCGTTGAGTGCCCGCGCACATTTTTGACGTGGCCGGCGTGGTAGGTTGGGCTGGCCACCACGATATCCCTCGCCACATAACAATCGTAAAATGTACAAACCATCACGATGAGCCAATTCCTCTCCGCATTCCGCGACTTCCGCACCAGGGACCTCCGCTGGTCCTACGGCGCAGTCGGCATCCTCATCATCATCGGCGTCTGTTCGAACCTGTTTTTCCGCCACGGCTGGGCCATCTGGCCCTTCTGCTTCGCCGCCGGCGCCATGTCGATGATCCACGAAGCCGCCGACCGCACCGGCCAGGGCGTCCCCCCGCTCTACGTCTACGGCGGCCTCGTCGCCATCCTCATCATCTGGGCCATCCTCGCCGCTATCGCCAGCTTCCTTCACCCCATCGTCCTCTTCATCGGCTTTGCCGTCCTGGGCTATCAACTCCTCCGCGGCTACATCCAGCAGCGCGAGCGCAAGCGATTGGTCGACTATCGCCGCGAAGAAGGCCTCTGCGTCCGCTGCGGCGAGCCCACCGATCCCACCCGCGCCACCTGCACGTCCTGCGGCCAGGAACCCGATCCCGCCCAGCTCAAGCGCATCGCTTCCGTCGTCAAAAACCGCGACGACTACACCCGCAACCGCGCCGTCCTCACCCCCCAGCGCGCCGACGCCACCGTCAAACAACGCGAGCAAGCCCTCCTCCAGCGCCGCCGCCACCGCCGCCAACCTTAATTGTTCTTTATGATCCCCCACACTCGCCGGTCACCGCGAACAATCCCCCATGGACCTGACCAACCCCCGCGTCATCTATCTCAAAGGCCTCCTCTTCCTCCTCGCCGGCCTCATCGCCTCCACCGCCATCCTGATAGAAATTCCGAATCTAAAAATCGCGCTCCTTCTGGTAATTGCCATCTGGTGCTTCGCCCGCGCGTACTACTTCGCTTTTTACGTAATTCAGCACTACGTCGATCCCTCCTACCGCTTCGCGGGGCTGTGGAGCTTCATGCGGTATCTGGGGCGACGACGCCAGAAAAACTGAGAGTTCCGCTGCGATCAGCCCGCTTTCTTGACCTGCTCCCTGAAACTCTGGGAGATGAGCTGAGAGCGAGTGATCCCTCGCGCCTTCGATTTGCGATTTACTGCCCGCTGTGCCGCCGTCAGCGCCCGTCCGGGGGGAAACCGCTTGATCTCCTCATCAAACTCACGCGTTGCCTCGCGCAACTCCGCCGTGGTCATCTCAGAATATGTTTTACGCTGCTTCTTCATGCCGTTTCACCGGACGCATCTCACGAATTAAACAACGCCCTCACCGTCCCCCCAATATCATCGCTCCTCATCAGCGTTTCCCCCACCAGCACCGCCCGAACCCCCACCGCCTCCAGTTTCCGCACATCATCCACCGTCCCAATCCCGCTCTCGCTCACCAGCACGTTCCGATCCTCCACCAGCTCGGCCATCCGCAGCGTCGTCCCCAGATCGGTCTTGAAGCTCCGCAAATCCCGATTGTTGATCCCCAGCAGGCTGTAACTCTTGTGCGGAAACCCAATCACCAGATCCCGCACCCGCATCAAATTATCCAGGTCATGTACTTCGATCAGCACCGTCAGATTCAGCTCCGTCGCCAGAATCTGGAGATCTATTAGCTCGCTCGTCTCCAGGCATTCCGCGATCAGCAGCATCGCATCCGCCCCCGCCGCCCGGGTTTCATAAACCTGATACGGGTCGATGATGAAATCCTTCCGCAACACCGGCAGCCGCACCACATCCCGAATCGCATGGATAAATTCCAGCTTCCCCTGGAAATACTTCTCATCCGTCAACACGCTCAGCGCATCCGCCCCCGCCGCCGCATACGCCTGGGCAATCTTAATTGGATCAAAATCCGCGCGAATGACTCCCGCACTGGGCGATGCCTTCTTCACCTCCGCAATCAGGTTCAGCCGCTTCTTCGTCGGCGTCGTCACCGCCTGAAAAAAATTCCTCGGCCGGCCCAGCTCGGCGATCTTCTCCTTAAGCTGTTCAATGGGAATCGACACCCGCCGCTCGGCCACCTCCTGGCGCTTCGTCTCCAGAATCTTCTCCAGGATCGTGTCCATAGGCTGACGGTGCGGCCGATTGACTGTACGCTTGGCAGCGCTGCCAGCGCATTTTCATCCACTGCTGCGCGCGGCGTGCCACTCTAAACCGGAAGAGCGCGATGTCAATTATAGGAGCGAACGGCGTGCTTGGACTGTCCGTGGACCTGTGGATCTGGCTGATCAGCATCGCCGCCACCCTCATCGCCCTCGCCGTTTTCATCAGCAGCGGCGCCTGGCGCCCCCGCTCCATCCTCGGCCCCCCGCGCCTCCCGCCCGACGAGCCAATCGGACCCTTCGCCTTCATCATGGTCGGCGGCCTCAGCCTCTGGATGCTCGTCCCCGCCCTCATCCTCAAACTGCTCCATCGCGGCGTGCGCCTGGAAAACATCAACGCCACCAACGCCGAAAAAGTCATCCTTGGAATCATCGGCGGCGCGGTCCCCCTCTTCTTCATGCTCCTGGGAACCCTCACCCGCCGCCAGCGCGGCCTGGCAACCCTCGGCTTCACCTCGCGCGATTTTAACAAAGCATTTCCCCCCGCAATCGCCGGAACCGTCTTTATCCTCCCAGTCGTCGGCTGGGCGGCCCTGGTGGCCGACTGGCTCATGCGAAAATATCAAATCGAACACCCCATGAAACACGAGCTGCTCGAAATCATGGATGAAGCCCCCAGTAAGCTTCTGAAGCTGATGATCGTCTTCGGCGCAGTCATCGTCGCCCCCCTCTTCGAAGAATTCCTCTTCCGCGGCCACATCCAGACCCTCATCGTGCGCCTGATGAGCCCCAAAGAGCCCGCTCACGGCTTTCCAATGATCACCTCCACTGGAGAAACCGTTCCCCTCCCGGACGACCGCACCTCACGACTTCCACGCGCTCTTGTCCGATGGTTGGCGGTGCTCATCACATCCATTCTCTTCTCCCTCGTCCACCACTGGTCCATCTGGCTCCCCATCTTCATCCTCTCCATCTGCCTCGGTTACATGTACGAACGCACCGGCAATCTCTGGGTGGCCGTCCTCATGCACGCCCTGTTCAACGGCCTCTCCATCATCATGTCCAATTTCGGCCCGCATTGATGCCGCCGCCCCCCATCTCTAGAATCCGCTCATCGCATGACCATCGACGACCAACTGCAAATCCTCTCCCGCCGCTGCGAGCGCATCCTCAGCGAGGAAGACCTCCGCAAAAAACTCCAGCGCAGCGCCAAAACCGGCAAACCCCTCCGCATCAAAATGGGCATGGACCCCACCGCCCCCGACGTCACCCTCGGCCATTCCGTCCCCATGAAAGTCATCCGCCAGTTCCAGGAATGGGGCCACAAGGCCGTCATCATCATCGGCGACTACACCGCCCGGGTCGGCGATCCCTCCGGCCGAAATCAAACCCGAAAAATGCTCACCGGCGAAGAGATCGACGCCAACGCCAAAACCTACGTCGCCCAGGTCGGCAAAATTCTCCTGAGCGATCCCCAGCATCTCGAAATCCGCTTCAACGGCGAATGGCTCGGCAAGATGAACCTGGTCGACATCATCAAGCTCGCCGCCCGCAAAAGCGTCGCCCAGGTGCTCACGCGAGACGATTTCGCCAAGCGCTACGCCGAAGGCATCGACATCCGCCTTCACGAAATCCTCTACCCCCTCCTTCAGGGCTGGGACAGCGTCATGATCGACGCCGACGTCGAAATGGGCGGCTCCGATCAGCTCTTCAACAACCTCGTCGGCCGCGAATTTCAAAAAGAAGAAGGCAAGGAAGGCCAGGTGGTAATCGTCACGCCGCTTTTGGTCGGCACCGACGGCACGAAAAAGATGAGCAAATCCCTCGGCAACTACATCGCCGTCACCGATCCCCCCTCCGGCCAAAATGGAATGTTCGGCAAAGTCATGTCCCTCCCCGACAACCTGATGGAGATGTACTACACCCTCCTCACCGATCTCCCCCAATCCGATTTCAAAGACCAAATCCGCACCAACCCCCGCGACGCCAAAATCGCCCTCGCCAAACACATCATCACCGCTCTGCACAACAAAGAATCCGCCGACGCCGCCGAAGCCGAGTTCATCAAAGTCTTCTCCAACAAACAAGCCCCCGACGAAATGCCCGAAATAACCATCGGCCCCGGCCCCCACAAACTCCCCGCCCTGATCGTCAAAGCCGGCCTCGCCTCCTCCAACTCCGACGCCATCCGCAAGATCAAAGAAGGCGCTGTCAGCCTCGACCAGCAGAAAGTGTCTGATTTTCAGAAGGAATACAACATCTCCACCCCGATGGTGTTAAAGCTGGGAAGAAAGTTTGCACGGCTGCTGCCGTAGGCCAATGGTGGATCCGAAAGGTATAATTGATTCATGGTTAGAAAAACACTTGATGCCCATATCGAGATTACGCCCGGCATCGCGGGCGGCAGGCCGCGCATCGCCGGGCACCGTATTCGAGTACAGGATGTGGTTATCTGGCATCAGGATATGCGAATGACCGCAAAAGAGATTGCAAGTGATTATGACCTGACCCTGGCCGACGTCCATGCTGCATTGGCTTATTATTACGACCACCGCGAGGAAATTGACAAGGCAATCGCCGACGATGATGCCTTCGTAGAAGCGATGCGACTGAAAACCCCCTCGAAAGTCGCGGAGAAGCTAAAAGGGAAGTGAGATGCCGGGACCAGTCCGGGTTTATACGGATGAACATATTGCAATGGCGATCGTCAGAGGTCTTCGCAAGCTCGGCGTGGATGTACTTACGTTTCGCCAGGCGGGCATGATGAGCGCATCTGACGAGAAGCATCTCGATCGAGCGCACGCTTTGGGGCGCGCGGTTCTGACCAGAGATAAGGACTTCCTCAGATTACATAGCGCGCGATCCACTCCGGCATCCTTTTCATTCCGCGTGGCCGATCAATCCGGCAGATCATTGATGGCGCATTCCTGGTTCACGAGGTACTGACAGGTGACGAGATGCTCGGACATGTGGAATACTTGTAGGTCGTGAAGGAATTAATTCGATGTCAAAACATTGGCGTTGCGCAGTAGTCGGCACCGGCCTCGTCGGCGATTGGCACGTGAAAGTCACTTCCCAACTCCCCAACACCACTCTGGTCGCCGTCTGCGACATTGACTCCGCCCGCGCCCAAAAATCTCTCGCCAAACACAATCTCTCCCACATCCCCATCTACACCGATCAGGCCGAAATGCTCCGCAAGGAGCAGCTCGACATCCTCCACATCTGCACCCCCAGTGGCGACCACATGAACCCCGCCATCATGGCCATGGAGGCCGGCAAAAACGTCATCACCGAAAAGCCCATGGAGATCCAGCTCGATCGCATCGACCGCATGGGAGCGGTGGCCAAAAAAAATAACGTCCGCCTCGCCGGCATCTTCCAAAACCGCTGGAACCCCGCCAACCGCGCCATCCATGATGCCCTCGCCGAAGGCCGCTTCGGCCGCATCGCCTGGGCCGGCTGCTTCACCCCCTGGTATCGCCCCGATCAGTATTACCGCGACGGCGGCTGGCGCGGCACCTGGAAGCTCGACGGTGGGGGGGCCATCATGAACCAATCCGTCCACGCCATCGACCTCCTCCAGTGGATCGTCGGCCCGGTGAAGCAGGTCAGCGCCTACGCCTCCAGCCGCATCCACGCCGAAATCGAAGTCGAGGACACCATGAGCTGCTCCTTCGAATTCGCCAACGGCGGCTACGGCACCATCATGGGCACCACCGCCATGTTTCCCGGCCAGCCCGCCCGCATCGAAGTCGGCGGCGAAAATGGCACCGCTGTCTCCGAAAACGGCCTGAAGATCTTCAAATTCCGCGACGAGCGGCCAGGCGACGCCCAGCTCCTCGAAACCCTTTGCCCGCCCGCTCCCGACAAATGGAAGGAAAAAATCGCGGCCGCCGGCGGCGATCCCCTCCTCGAAAAACTCGGCTTGAATAAATCCACCTCCACCGGCGGCGGCTCCAGTCCCACCGACGTCCCCCTCGATTTCCACGCCCGCAACGTCCTGGCCATCCTCAACGCCTGGGATGAAGGCCACGACGCCGAAACCCACGCCGCCGAGGCGCGCAAGGCCGTCGCCATCGTCCTGGCCATGTACGAATCCGCCCGCAAAAATGGCGCACCAATTCAAGTCGAATAATCCCCCCTGGCACGTGCTTTGAAAGTCTCCGGTAGGTCGGGCACTCTTGCCCGACACGCACCATAATCCACAAGGAGAAATCATGGCACGCGAAGACATCGCCGCTGGAAAAATCAAACAGGCTCGAGGCAAGGCCAACGACATCGTCGGTGCCATCAAAGGCGACCTCGCCCGCCAGCTCAAGGGCAAAATCCAAAAAGGCCTCGGCAAAGCCCAGGAAAAACTCGGCAAAGCCACCCGCGGTCGCTAACCCCAGCCGGCCCTTTCACCATCGATTTTTCACCCACAACCCCCTTAAAGGCCGAGGCCCACCCCTCGGCCTTTTTCACCTGCCCTCTTCTCACCTCCCCGCACGCTTTCCGCTTCCGCTCTGGTAGGGTGCGGCTTGCCGCACCCTCTCAACCTCTCAACCCTTCCCAAGTCTTTTCTTGACGTCGTCCGCCGCGGGATTTATGCTCGATACAGCTTCGTCGATTCTGTCACCTGGGAGGTCTGCAACATGAGTGAGCCGCGAATTCTCCGCTCTTTTGCGTTAGCCGCCATCTTCACCTTCTCGGTGGGATCCGCCCATTTATGGGCACAGGCCGACGCCGCCAAGCCCGACGCCCCCAAGCCAACCGCCCCCAAACCCGATGCGCCCAAACCCGATGCCCCCAAACCCGATGCCGCCGCCCCCGCCGAAGAAACCCCCGTCAATACCGACCTCAAGCGCTCCTCCGACGACTTCTTCCACTACGCCTCCATCGGCCGCTATGACCTGGCCAAGGCCGAAGGCGAAAAAATCCTCGCCATGAACGCCGACCCCTCCGAAGTCTATCGCGCCTTCCAGGCCAGCGTCACCGACCGCAACCGCCGCGTCACCCCCGACCGCCGCATCGAACTCTACGAGCGCATCCTCTCCTGGCAGCGCCAGCCCGAACTCAAGGATGTCGGCGCCAAGCTCGTCTCCATCTTCAATCAGGCCACCCTCAAGCAACGCAGCAACACCGCCTTCATCGAAGCCCAGGTCCAGCGCCTCAGCGGCGGCCCCCGCGCCTACGCCCTCGCCATGGAGCAACTCAACGCCAGCGGCGAGTTGGCCGTCCCCGTCATGCTCAATTATCTCCGCGATCCCAGCAAGCGCGAGCTCCAGGTCCCCATCCGCAACGCCCTCAAGGATCTCGGCGTCAAAGCCCTCAATCCCCTCCTCGCGGCCACCGAGATGAAAGATCCCATCGTCCTCCCCTGGGTCGTCTCCGCCCTCGGCGATCTCGGCTACGACAACGCCGTCCCCTATCTCGTCCGCCTGCTCAAAAGCGTCGAAACCCCCGAAGCCATCAAAGGCGCGGCCCGCCACGCCCTCCTCCGCCTCAATGTCCCCTCCCCCGACAACCTCAACGCACCCCAGCTCTTCTTCGAGCTGGCCGAAAAATACTATTATGAAAAGGCATCCATCCAGCCCGAAAAAGGCTCCAAAGAGGCCTACATCTGGACCTACACCGATCAAGGCCTCATGAACAAGACCGTCCCCGCCGCCACTTTTAATGAGGACATGGCCCTCCGCGAATGCGAACACGTCCTCAAGCTCGATCCCTCCCGCGGCGATGCCGTCAGCCTCTGGATCGACGCCGGCTACAAGCGCGAATCCGAAATCCCCGAAGGCCAGCAGGATGCCTTCTGGGAAGAAAAGCACCCCACCACGCACTATTACGCCGTCGCTTCCGGCACCCAGCATCTCAATCCCGCCCTCGCCCGCGCCCTCCGCGACAAAAACTCCGCCGTCTCCCTCAAGGCCATCCGCTCCCTCAACGAAATCGTCGGCGCCACCAACCTCTTCGCCGGCCAGGAAAATCCGCTCCTCGACGCCCTCCACTACGGCGACCGCCCGGTCCGCTTCGAGGCCGCCTTCGCCATCGCCCAGGCCCTCCCGCAAAAGAGTTTCCCCGGCCAGGAGCGCGTCGCCCCCATCCTCGCCGAAGCCCTCGCCCAGACCGGCAAGCCCGGTGTGCTCATCCTCGCCCCCACCGACCGCCTCAACGCCCTCCGCGAACAGCTCAAAGCCTACGCCGTCGCCGGCGGTTCCACCGCCGATGCCGCCGCCGCCGCCGCCGCATCCCTTCCCGGTATCGATGTCATCCTCATGTTCGAAGACGCCGGCACCGACATCGATCGCATGTTCACCGTCGCCCGCGAAACCCTTCGCCTCGAACGCGCTGGCAAACTCATCGTCGCCAAGGCCTCCAAAGTCGCCACACCCTACGCCCAGAACGCAATTAACGATCCCAGCATCACCATCACCGACGCCAAGGATGAAGCCGGCCTCAACGCCGCCATCGAAGAAGCCCGCAAACGCGCTGGCGGCCTGGCCATGGATGAAAAAACCGCCACCGCCTACGCCCTCCGCTCCGCCGAGCTGCTCCAGCGCCTCGCCATCAGCAAGGGCCAGGTTTTCGATCTTCTCGTCGCCCAGCCCGCCGTTATGATGGCCCTCGACGATCAGCGCCCCGAAATCGCCAAGGCCGCCGCCAACGTGCTCGGCCTGCTCAATTCCCGCGAAGCCCAGGCCGCCCTCGCCACCAAATCCGTCGATGATAAAACCCAGGATGAATTCAAGATCATCCTCCTCAAAAATCTCTCCGTCCACGCCAAGTTCAACGGCAACCTGATTGATCAGGGATTGATCGAGAGCCTCGCCAAGCTCGCCGAGTCGGCCGCCAATCTCGACGTAAAATCCGCCGCCGCCGAGGCGCTTGGGGCTCTCAATTTGCGCAGCGAGCAAATCAAAGCCCTGATCGTTAATCAGGCCAGATAGCCGGGGAGTCTTTAAGAATCGCAAATCGACCCCCGGCACTAAAATGCCGGGGGTTTTTGTTGGGTGGGTGTTTCATGATCGACGCCATACCGGCCCAGCCCCTCCCGCTGGAGTACGCCAGCCAGGAACGAACCAGCCAGTTGCTCAAGCAACTGATCTGGCTCTCCGTCCCCGTTCTCGCCGAAAACGTCCTCCATCTCTTCGTCGGCCTCACCGATACCTACCTCGCCAACCACCTCCCCGACACACCCAATCTTCGCCCCGCCGCCGCCTCCGCCGTCGGAACCATCTCCTATCTCCTCTGGTTCATCGGCCTCATCGTCGGCGCTATCGCCACCGGCAGCACCGCCCTCATTGCCCGCGCTGTCGGCGCTAAACACCGCTCCCTCGCCAACAGCGTCTGCGGCCAATCCGTCATCCTCGCCATCCTGCTTGGCATCGGCCTGGCCATCTTCCTTTACCTCGGCTCCGATCACCTCGTCACCGCCACCCGTCTTCAGGGCCCCGCCACCCATTTCGCCCGCAGCTACGCCCGCATGCTCAGCATCGCCCTCCCCTTCAACACCCTCATGCTCGTCGCCAACGCCTGCCTCCGCGGCGCAGGTGATACGCTCTCCCCCGCCCTCTCCATGATCGCCGTTGATGTCATCAACATGTTCTTCAGCTTCTCCCTCACCTACGGCTGGTTCGGCATGCCCCGCCTGGGCTTCAACGGCATCGCCCTCGGCACCGTCATCGCCTACATCGCCGGCGGCGTCATTCAGTTCGTCGTCCTGCTCGTCGGCCGCGGCGGCGTCCGTCTCCACGTCCACCGCATGCGCCCCCACTGGCACACCATCAAG
>JBGPEF010000138.1:0-11153 GCA_041482675.1 Tepidisphaeraceae bacterium
CCTGAATCGAATCGCTCACCTGCGTCCCCCGCACATTGATCACCCCATTCCCCTGCTCCGTCGCGAAAGTGATCTTTCCCGCGCTCCCATTGGTGAAGTGGTATGACGCATTTCCATCCACATCGAGGGTCCCCAGCGTGATCGGGCTGCTCAATCCCACCGACCGCCCCGTCACTCCTCCCGTGGTTCCATAAAACAGCGCCCGATCTCCCATCCCATTGGCGATCACCAGCAACCCCGGCTCATCCGGATCCACCAGCTCCCAGTTATCTCTGTCAAACCAGCTCCCCTCCGCATTCGGCTTGAAAATCCCCGTCGGCGGCGCTCCCCCAAACTCATTGCGTAATCCAGTGAGCTTCGTCGGCGACTCGGCATTCGATGCCCGAAACTCAATCGTCCCCACGATCTTCATCTTCGTCCCGCTCGCCAGCGACCCGGCGCCCAAAACCCGGCTCGTCGTGAATGGCTGCGTAAACGGCCCCGGCCCCCAAACCTGGTCCACGATCCACGGCGTCCGCAGCGCTGCTCCGGTCCCACTCAAAAACGTCAAATTGATGTGCAATTCCGCCGATCCCCCGGCCCCCACATCGCCCCCCGCCGTCAGCGTAGCAAACCCATTCGCCAGCGGCCCAAATCCCCCCGTCGTCACATTCCAAATCATGTTCACATCGAATTTCAGCGAGCTCGCCCCCGGATAAACCTCGTCCGGATCGCTCTGCGCCACCCCAGTTCCCGTCGCCAGCGCAAACGTCCCCGTCGTCGAATTCGTCACCTGCCCCAGCGACCCGGCCGCGGTGCTGCTCGAGGCGCCGAGTGTAAAAGTATTCTCCAACTGATAAGGATTCACCGGATAAATCGACGATGACCGCGGCACCGCAATCGGCCCCGTGATCTGCGGCGTATCCGCCGCATTCGAAAGGTCCGCATCATGCGTCAGCGTTACCCTGCTGGTTGAATCAAAGCTGATCCCCGCCCATGCCTCCCCAACTCCCGTCAGCACCGCCGCCGCCAAGACCACACTCGCGCCCCTGCGCCCACGCCGTTTGCCCTTCATATTTCCTCCCATCGCTAGCCAGACGATAAACCCTCCCGATATCGTTTCAAGCAAAAATTCGGAATAGCCCTGTTTAGGGCAGTCCGCGCGGTATCCCCATCTTTCACCCCCTTCCCCCTTCATTTAAACTGACAAAAGCAGCCCAATTCCACGCAGCAATGCAACCCGACCAAACCACCGTCACCCTCTCCCGCCCCGGTTCAAAATCACAGCCGGCGCAAGAAATCGTCATTCCCACCACCCTCGGCTCCGTAAAAATCCTCACTCCAATCGGCCAGGGCGGCATGGGCATCGTCTATCGCGCTCGCGACGAGCTCCTCAACCGCGACGTCGCGGTAAAATTCCTCACCAACGCCATCGCCGCCCCCGACGATCCCAATTTCACCACCTTTCTCGAAGGCGCTCGCTCCGCCGCCGACCGCGACGCCGCCCGCCGCGCTGCCAGCCCCTTTTCCTACCTATTCCTCACCATGCCGGTCTATCTGCTCATCCTGCTGCTGGCGGGCATCGCCCTCCACCGCCTCATCCCCTTCCGCACCCTGTCGATCATCGCCGCCATCATCGCCATCACCCTTCCGCCGCTGATTTGGGCCCGCGCCATCACCGCCGACCGCGCCCACCGCATCTTCCCCAACCCCGCCCTGGCCGCCGTCCTCCTGCTGGCCGCCATCCTCGCCCACATGCTCCTCTTCACCGTCTGCAATCTCACCGCCAACTCCCTCCTTCGCCTCGTCCTCGACCAGCACCGCTCCTGACCCGCATCGCCCTTGCCCCCCTATCCAATCCCGTTACACTAACCCCGCTTTTGGCCACCAAACCTTTACAGCGTGCAAATTTGAAGCGTTTCAAGTTCCCAGTCTTCAAGTTTCACAGCGCCATCCTTCTCGCCACCCTATTGCTCGCGCCCAGCGGCATCATTGCCCAGCAGCCCCGCCCCAGCGCCGCTCCCGCCACCCGCTCCCTCTCTGCCGTTCCTCCCGAAATGATCGGCCGCACCGTCGAGCAGATCAAACTCATCTCCAAACCCCGCCCCCTCACCAGCGCCGAGCAAGCGCAGGTCCTCGCCCAAATCCGCACCCACGAGGGCGACAAATTCGAGCCCACCACCGTCGAGGGCGACTATCAGCGCGTTTACGGCCTGCGCAAATTCTCCAACGTCGAGGCCCGCTTCGAGCCCACCGCCACCGGCGTCATCGTCATCTTCGAGCTCACCCAGCAAAACCTCATCAAGGAAATCCGCTTCAAGGGCAACGAAAATCTCGACACCCAAACCCTCCAGAACGCCACCAACCTCAAACCCGGCGAAGCCATCGACTCCTTCCGCCTCTCGCTGGCCAAACAAGCCATCCAGCACGCCTACCAGGGCAAAAATTTCCCCTACGCCCGCGTCGATATCGACATGGACCCGCTCTCCAAATCCGGCATCGTCCTCTTCTCCATCGTCGAAGGCCCCCGGGTCAAAGTCCGCAGCGTCGTCATCCGCGGCAACAAGAGCTTCACCGACAACAAGATCAAGGAGCAGGTCAAGACCAAGCCCTCCTTCCTCTTCTTCTCTTCGGGCGCATTCGATCCCGAGCAGATCGAATCCGACGTCGCCAACATCCGCCAATATTATGAGAGCCACGGCTTCTTCGACGCCCGTGTCGGCCGCAAGCTCGTCGTCTCCCCCGATCAGAAGGAACTACAGGTTGAATTCGTCATCGATGAAGGCCGCCGCTATGTCGTCGATCGCATCACCTTCCGCGGCAATCACGATGAGCGCGTCACCGAGGACGTCCTCCGCAAAGACCTCAAGATGATCGAAGGCCGGTTTTACGACGCCGACCTCGTCAAACGCGACATCCGCCAGATCATCAAGGCCTACAGCCCCTACGGCTATATCTATATTCCCCCCGAGCCCAATCCCGATCCCGATTACCTCCGCATCCATGACGAGCACCTCTTCAAGAAGGAGCCCGGCAAGGTCGAGCTGGTCTATGACATCCACGAAGGCAAACCCTTCAAGCTCGGCCGGGTCCTGGTCAAAGGCAACACCCGCACCCAGGACAAAGTCATCGAGCGCGAGCTTCGCGTGGCCCCCGGCCAGCTTTACAACTCCGACGAAATCCAGCGCGCCAACGAGCGCCTCCGCGCTACCGGCTATTTCACCGGCGTCTCCATCACCCCCATCCACACCAACCCCGACACCGAAGACACCCGCGACCTGCTCATCGAAGTCAGCGAGGCCCGCACCGCCCGCTTCATGATCGGCGCGGCCGTCTCCTCCAACTCCGGCCTCGCCGGCGACCTCACCTACGAGCAGCGCAACTTCGACATCACCAACTGGCCCGGCTCATTCTCCGAGCTGTTCTCCGACCGCTCCTTCACCGGTGCCGGCCAGACCCTCCGCATCTCCCTCCAGCCCGGCACCGAGCTCACCCGCGCCCGCATCGATTTCGTCGATCCCTACATCTTCGACCAGCCCTATGCCTTCAGCTCATCCGTCTACCTCTCCCAGCGCCTCCGCCAGGATTGGGCCGAAAACCGCGTCGGCGGCCAGTTGGCCCTCGCCAAGCGATTCAACGACAAATGGTCCGCCCGCCTCTCCCTTCGCGCTGAGGAGGTCGAAATCGACCATATCGATAATGAGGACCTGCGCGCCCCCGAAATCCTCGAGCTCGCCGGCCATAACGCCATCACCAGCGTCGCCATCCAGGTCAAGCGTAACACCACCAATGTCCCCATCCTCCCCTACCAGGGCACCGTCACCACCGGCGCCTGGGAGCACGCAGGGGCCCTGGGCGGTGAGTTCAATTTCGACAAATTAACCCTCTCCTACGATTATTACACCACAGTTTATGAGGACCTTCTCGATCGCCGCACAATTTTGGCCGTCCGCGCGGATACGGGGTATATCTCCGGTGACGCCCCGTTTTTTGAGCGGTTTTACCTCGGCGGCGTCGGGAGCGTCCGGGGCTTCCGCTACCGCGGGATCAGTCCGCGCTCCGGCATCGATAACGATGCCATCGGGGGCAATTTCATGGCCGCCGGCACGGTCGAATTAAACTTCCCCGTCGCGGCCGAACTCCTCCGTGGCGTGCTCTTTTTCGACGCCGGAACCGTGAACCGCGAACTGGAAGTGGGTACAATCCGTACGAGCGTGGGGTTTGGATTCCGGCTGACCCTCCCGTTCTTCGGGCAAGTGCCCATCGCCCTCGACTTCGGTTTCCCGCTGACCACCGACAGGCACGACGAGACGCGATTCTTCAGTTTCTCGCTGAGCACTGGACAATAGCAGGTTGGTTACAATCTCGACTTCGTAGGGTGGGCATTGCCCACCAATTCGGTAGGTCGGGCACTCCTGCCCGACATTTGTAGGGGCGGCTTCAGCCGCCGTTGCATGCAACATGAACTCTCTTGAAAGGAAACGAATATGAAAACATGGCACGTATTTGCACTGACCGCCGCGGCAATGCTTCTGCCCGCGGCCACTCTCAAAGCCCAGGAAGCGGTCAAGGTCGGCGTCTGTAACCCGGCCAAGGTCTTCGAAGCGATGGACGAGCGCAAGGTCATCGAAGACCGCATGAAGGGCGAGCGCGACAAGGCCCAGGCCGAAGTTGCCCGCCGCAAGCAAGAGGTCGAGGATCTCCAGCGCCAGCGCAACGAGCTGCGTCCCGAAAGCGCCATCTTCCAGGAGAAGACCAACCAGATGATGGAGAAGGCCGTTCAGTTCGAGGTCTGGGCCCGCATGAAAGAGGCCGAGATGGGCCGCACCGAGAAGGAGCAGATCAAGACCCTCTACGAGAAGATCCGCGATACCTGCAAGGAAGTGGCCATCGAAAAGAAACTCGACCTCATCCTGGCCGAGCGCAAGCCCGAGCTTCCCCCCAACATGGAAAAGCTCACCGCCGACCAGGTCCGCCAGATCATCAGCGCCAACGACGTGCTCTACGCCAATGAAAAGGCCGACATCACCCAGGATGTCATCCTGCGCATCAACAAGAAATACGCCGCCGGCGGCGGCATCGCCCCCCCACCCGGCGGCGGCAACACCGGCACCACCGTCCCGAAATAATCGCATCCCCCTCGCTTTCCCCGGCCCGATGGCAACCCCATCGGGCCTTTTTTTTGCGCCCCAAAAAGAGAAGACTAAACACTAAGGCACTAAGGCGCGCGCCTCGTATTACGCAACTCTGAGGGAACACACATCTACCTTTTCTAAAAAACAAAAATCCGCCCGCCCTTCGAGTTGCGCGCTACTACGAGTAGCGCCTTGGTGCCTTGGTGCCTTCGTGTTTAATCCCCCCGTCCTGGCTCTGTTTAATCCTCCCGTCCTGCCTGTGTTTAATCCCCCCGTCCTCGCCCTTACAATGCACCCGTGCCCAATCTCACTCTCTCCCAAATCGCCTCACTCCTCGGCTGTCCGGCCCCCGCGCAGCCCGGCCAGACCATCTCCGGCATGGCCACCCTGCTCGACGCCACCGAATCCGACCTCTCCTTCCTCGGCTCCGATGCCTATCTGAAAGAGTTTGAAAAAACCAAAGCCGCCGCCGTCATCGTCAAAAAAAGCGTCCATCTCCCGGCCGAAACTCGCGACAAACCGGCGCTGCTGATCGTCGAAAACGCCGACCTCGCGCAGGCCAAAGTCCTCGAGCTTCTCGCCCCGCCCACGCCCCGTCCCAAGCCCGGCATCGACCCGTCCGCGCGCGTCTCGCCCTCGGCCGTGCTGAGCGATGATGTCGCCATCGCCGCCAACGTCGTCATCGGCGATCGCACCACCATCGGCCGAGGCACCATCATCCATCCCGGCGTGGTCATCGGCGATGATTGCATCATCGGCGACCAGTGCCAGTTCTTCCCCAACGTCACCATCCGCGAGCGCATCACCATCGGCCACCGCGTGATCATCCACGCCAATTCCGCCATCGGCTCCGACGGCTTTGGCTATCGCTGGGACGGCCAAAAACACGCCAAAATCCCGCAGATCGGCACGGTGATCATCGAAGATGACGTGGAGATCGGCTCCTGCGTCTGCATCGACCGCGCCAAGTTCAGCAGCACCCGAATCGGCCGCGGCACCAAGATCGACAACCTGGTGCAGATCGCCCACAACTGCCAGATCGGCCCCCATTGCATCATCGTCGGCCAGGTCGGCCTGGCCGGCTCGGTCACATTGGGCGCCGGCGTCATCCTCGGCGGCCAGGCCGCCATCCGCGACCACGTCACCATGGGCGAAGCCGCCATGGCCGCCGGTTGCAGCGCCGTCGCCGAAGACGTCCCGCCCAAGACCATCGTCAGCGGCACACCCGCGCTGCCGCACCGCCAAACCCTGCGAGAACAGGCCGCGTTGCGCCGATTGCCGGATTTGGTGGTGGCGGTGAGGAAGCTGGAGGAGGAGATGGCGAAGTTGAAGGGGGAGAAATAGCGGGGATCCGGTATCGGCAATCCATTTTTGATCTGCGACAACCCATGCTAGATTAGGTATAATGTCCGAGCGATCGCACAAACCTGTTATCTGGATGGGTTCTTCGCTCGATGTCCTTAGGAATCTGTCACCAGAGGTTCGCAACGAAATCGGCTTCGCTCTTTATCAGGCACAGCTTGGCGTCAAGCACGCTAATGCCAAGCCACTCAAGGGATTCGGCGGCGCCGGAGTCATGGAGATCATCGAAAATGATTCAGGCGGAACCTATCGGACCGTTTATACTGTTCGATTCGCGGCGGCAGTTTACGTGCTTCACGTCTTCCAAAAGAAATCAAAAACAGGGAAGAAGACGCCAAAGCACGAGATCGATCTGATCCGCGATAGGCTTCGGCAAGCCGCGGAACATTACGAGGCGCATGGACATGATTTCGAACAACAAACGCAAGCGGACTGAAACCGCAATCGTCGTCGGCTCCGGCAATGTCTTCGCCGACCTGGGCCTCCCCAACCCAGACGAGGCCCTGGCCAAAGCAAACCTGGCCTTGCAAATCTCCACCCTGATTGAATCCAGCGGTTGGACTCAATCCCAGGCGGCCAGAAAGCTCGGCATTGACCAGCCCAAAATTTCCGCCCTCCTCCGCGGCCGCCTCGCCGGCTTCTCTATCGAGCGTCTCTTTCGCTTCCTCAACCAACTCGGCCAGGACATCCAAATCAGCATCCACCCCAGCAAACGCAAGATCCCCTCCATCCAAATCTCCGCCCGAAAAATCGCCTGACCTAACTTTATTTACATTTTTTGCGAACCTTCACCCCTCCTCCAGCGTAGCAGCTTCAAAGGGAGGAACCGTAGGGTGGGCACTGCCCACCGCATTTAAGAAGGGGGAAGGGAATGTGCATCGTCTCAATCGCGCCGCCAACCACACCCAATCCGCGCCCCCGTCCCGCCCCCTCACCCCTCCCATCTCCCTTCGCTCATCCCCTCTGGCTTCCACGTCGCTTTCCGGTCGCTTCCACGTCGCTTTCTGGTCGGTTCCATATCGGTTTCCGGTCGGTTTCATGTCGGTTTTGGTCGTTTTCGGTCGGTTTTATGTCGGTTTCTTCGCAGCTTCTTGACCCACCCCCTCCACAACCCCATCTCGATCCCATTCTTACGCTCCATCGCCCAAATCCACCCCACAAACACTTTTTTCCCACCCATCCCACCCCCACCATCCTCGCCAGCACGACAAGCCACGATCCACAAACCACCAACACCATCAACCAGAAAACAAACCCAATCAAACCCACCCTTCAAACCCAAAACCCCCTCCAGCTCCTCAAAATCGCCACTTTCCCA
Source organism: Tepidisphaeraceae bacterium (assembly GCA_041482675.1). Classification (GTDB taxonomy): domain Bacteria; phylum Planctomycetota; class Phycisphaerae; order Tepidisphaerales; family Tepidisphaeraceae; genus JBGPEF01. The sequence goes on from JBGPEF010000138.1 coordinate 7,795, forward strand.
CCTCCGCCACGCGAAATTTTTGACGAAACAAACCCACCATCGCCGCGCCCCCTCCAATGGGCGATCCCAGCATTTACTCGCTTCACGTTTCACGTCTTCACGTTTCGAGCCCCCATCTTTTTTGACGAAACAAACCCACCGCGCCCCCGCCTTTTCAATCGCAAATCGCAAATCGCAAATCGCAAATTCCACTCCCCCTCATTTCACCCCAAACCTCTCCGCCACCCGATACTTTTCCTCCACACCGATCAAATCATTGAACTCCTTGAACGCCATCAGCCGCCCCTCCATCCCGGCCGTGGTCTGGTCGCGGTGCAATTTCATGTACACCTCCTCCAGAGCCTTGGCGGCCGCGAAGATGCCGGTCAGGGGATACAAGATGAGCTGGAAGCCCAGCCGCACCAGTTCCTCCCTGGGCAATACCGGCGTGCGGCCGTGTTCGATCATGTTGGCCACGATCGGCCGCGGGGCGCGCTTGCCGATTTCGGCCATCTGCTGCAAGGATTCGGGGGCTTCGACAAAACTGGCATCCGCGCCGGCCTCGCGGGCTTCGATTACTCGCGCCAGGGCTTCATCCAAAGACACGGCGGCCAATGCATCGGTGCGGGCGACGATGAAGAAGTCGCGGCCGGCTTTGGCTTCCACGGCGGCGCGAATCTTATGAATGTACTCCTCGCGCTCGATGACGCGTTTGCCGCGCATGTGGCCGCACTTCTTGGGCCAGACCTGGTCCTCCAGAAAACATCCGGCCGCGCCGGCGGCGATCAATTCTTCGACCGTGCGAATCACGTTGAGCGGATTTCCGTATCCGGTATCGGCATCGACGATGATGGGGATCTTCACGCTGCCGCAGACGTGGCGGGCGCGCTCGACAATTTCGGTTTGTGTCAGCAGGCCCAGGTCCGGCTCGCCGATTCCGGCGGCCGCGACCGAGTATCCGCTTATAAAACTCATCGGAAATCCCACTCGCTGCACGATTCGCGCGGAAAGCGTGTCGTACACGCCGGGGAAAACGATCGAGCCGGATTGCTCCAGGACACGGTGGACACGGGTGTTATGCATCGCCCGATTGTCCCCTGGCGGCATCGAGGATGGAAGATGGACGATAGGAGGCCGGAAACTTTCTGGAGGGGCGAGCAATCTAATGGGTCACTCAACGACAGCTACCAATAATGAGGCAGCGTTGAGAACCGTCGTTATGAAAAGACCCCGCTGGGCGACTATGAAGCAGCAGGGCTCAGAGGAGCAGTTATGAAACGGCACATCGCCACGGCATTGATACTGGGCATGGGTTTCGCGGCCGAAACGCCGCAGGCCGCTAGCGCCGCGGAGCGGATCGAAACGGTGCTGTCAGCGCGCGGGCCGGAGCGTGGAGCGATCTGGCGGACCTCGCAATTCGGCCATCTGAAATCGGCCGGGCGATTTCGCAGGAATGAAATTGCCAAAGTGTTTGTGGATGAGGGGATGGTCTTTGCGGAATGGTCCGGGCAATTGAGCGCGCCGCAGCCGCGGCGGATCGAGACGGAAGAACTCGATGCCGAATGGATGGCGCACTGCCCGGGCGGGCGATGGTTCATGAGCCGACGCGAGCTGATGCCGTCGGGCGGGCAGATGTGGGCGATCCAGGTTTACGGCGATGCGGCCGATACGGCCAATTTGCAGATCGTCGCCACGGCGGCCGACGCGGCAACGAATGGGGGGAGCAATGCGTTCACGGTCAATTACGTACAGTCGGCGGAGGCAGCACGGCTCAGCGTGCGCGGAAATCGCGATGGAGAGGTGCAGCGAGCGTGGAGCGCGACAGCGCCGACGCTGGCCGAGCTGCGGGAGAGGCATCCGATCATGGTGGGGAACTATTTGGAGCCGGCGCTGGGGAAGATGATGTGCTGAAGCACACCCTACGCGGAACACGCAGGCGCAGGGTGAATGCGGCGGCGAGAATCGCGGCGAATCCGACGGCGGCGGGTTCGGGAACAACTGCGCTGGGGACAAGCAGAGCGCCGGGGGGTTCATTGAAAGAACTGGAGAAGGCGCGGTCGATCAGGAAGAAGTCGTCGCTGTTGATCCGCCCGTTGTAGTCCAAATCGCCGTTCCAGTAGCCGGCCAGATGCTGGGCGTAACCGGCGTCGAGGCGCGCGTAGTCATCGGCATCGATGTCGTGGTCGAGGTCCATGTCGCCGACGAGCGTGTAGGTAATGAGGATCGAGTTGAGGTCGGCAGGTTGGCCGGCGAAGGTTGCGTGGAGCGGCGCGGCAGCGCCGTTGTCGTTGAGCAGGATGGAGAGGCCGAAGATGCCGCGGGATGCGGCGGCGGAGCTGCTGGTGAGGCCCTGGCCGGTCCAGAGGGTTTGGCCGGAGTTGCGGGCGGTGGCGATCTGATCGGCGAGGCGAGTGAGCACCGTGAGTCGAGTTGCGCTGTCGGCCTGGACGATGAGGGCGTTGTTGGTCAGGTCCAATTGGCCCTGCCACGCGCCGGACGATCCATCGAAATCGAGCGAGAGGAGCTTGCTGGTGGCGGCGGCCGTTCCATCCGGCGTGATGATGGCGCTGGCCCCGGCCGAAAAGCGGGTGACGAACCCGTTGAAATGTTTCGCTTCAACCACACCCTGCTGGATGACCAGCGTGCCGCCAGCCGTGCTGGAGATTCCCCCGGCCGCGTGGAGCGTGCCTGGGCCGGTTTTGGTGATTGTCTTGCCGGCGGCGATGGTGAGCGCGCCGGTGATGGTGAGTCGCGCGGAGGCGCTGATGGTGACTGGCGTGTCATCCTGGAGATGGACATCGGCCAGGATCGTGTGTGCGCCAGCCAGCGTGTCGATCGTCGTGGGGACGCCGGGGAGCGATGCCAAAGTGATCGAAGCACCGGCCAGTGTGTAGGGGATGTCGCTCTCGAAGGCGATCGATCCGATGGTGATGGGAGCGCCGATACCGATGGTGCGCGGGGCGGAGATATTGCGGAGGAAGTTGGCCTTGGCGCCTGCGCCGGTGGGCGTGCCGCTGATCCAACTGGAGGGGCTGGACCACAGGCCGCTGGCATCGAGGCCCCAGTGCGGGCGCTCGTAGGTGATTTCCAGAATCGGGTGATCGGTGACAGTTGCATTTTCCGACGAGCGCCAGCGCCAAAGATCGGCCGGCGTGCTGCCGCGCAGGAGCCAGCCGTGGTTTTGCGATGGATCGGCGGCCCAGTTGGCGATGCTGCGGCTGACATCAAAAATGGCCGGGGCGAGGGCGACATTGGGAGTGGCTCGGAATTCGGCGATCGAGTCGGCCTCGACATCGTCGATGCTGACGCCGCCGCCGAGGCTGTTCCAGGTGGAGCTTTCACTCCAGTTGGAAAGCATGCCGTGCAGCGAGATGGTCTCA
>JBGPEF010000139.1:0-11088 GCA_041482675.1 Tepidisphaeraceae bacterium
AGTCTCCACTTCCTCCCCAGTGACCTCGACAACACCTACGGCGACGACCCCACCTCTTTCATGCTCTTTGCACGCGTGAAGCTTTGAGCCTGCAATCTCAATCGTATGCCGTGGGTGCCATTCCCACGTACTCGTGGGCATGCTCCGCGCCGCCGCTTGTCCCTCGTCCCTTTTCTGGTGCGACCTGGGTGGCATGGGCAGCCGTACTCGGATGCCCGTGCTTTATCGGGGTCCTAAGGTCGTGTATCGCAGCTTGCCCCTCTGCAATCCCTCTGTCTGATACCCAATTCTCCTTCCCTTCGACTCTTCCTCCGCGATCAGCTTCCTTAATATCTTAAATATGTCCGCAAATCCTTCATCATCGTCGTCGAGCTTTCTCCTAATTGCCTCAATCCTCGTTCGAAAGTCCGCAGGCGATGGCAGCGCTTGTCTATTTTTCTTCCGACGCATGGATGTCATGATTTACTCAATGTCAGCAATTGTGACCTTCAAACTAATTTAAGATCAACAATCCAAAACTGCAAATCATCCTGCCGCCCTACGACCAACCGCCCCCACCCGTTATACTCGCCCCCCGCAGTGTCCACCCCCACCCTCGAACATGCCCTCCTCGACCTGCCCAACACCGGCCGGCTCATCAAAGACCGGGCCTATCGCCAGGTCTGGCGCTTCGAATTCTCCGGCAAACCTTACTACCTGAAGTTCTACCCCGCCGCCGGCCTGCGCAACTGGTTCCGCCGCCGATTTCGCGGCAGTCCCGCCATGCGCGAATTCCAGCGCCTGCAAATGCTCCAGCGCGCCGGCATCCCTTCCCCCCGCGCTGTGGCCGCGCTCATGGGCTTCAAAATCCGCGACTCCAAGGGCGACGCCGTCATCCTCGAAGGCATCGAACCCTCCGTCCAGCTCGACAAACATCTCAACCGCCTCGAAATCGAAGCCCAACCCCTCCGCGATCATCGCCACCTCGCGCAGCAACTCACCGACCTCCTCGAAAAACTCGGCAAAGCCAAACTCGGCCACTCCGATCTTCACCTGGGCAACCTCCTCCTCCACGATGGCAAGCTCCATCTCCTCGATGGCTACGCCGTCCATCGCGGCGGCCTGAAAATGGACGACCTCTTCCTCCTCGCCACCAGCGCCCACCCCTATGCCACCCGCACCGATCTCTATCGCGCCTGGAAACAGCTCGGCCCCGGCAGCGCCATGCCCGAAAAAAATCCCCGCGCCCGCTCCATCTGGCGCAGCCTCCTCAACCGGGCCTTCCACAGCGACCGCTACTTCGGCCATCTCGATTCCAACGGCTGGTCCGGCCATTTTTTCCGCCACGCCAAATTCCCCCACCGCTGGTCCGCCGTCAGCCGCATGGACATCTCCCAGCACGATTGGCAAACCGCCTGGCCCCTCCTCTTCAAACAAATCGAATCCGACCAGCTCGAAGTCCTCAAGCGCACCCGCAGCGGCGATGTCCTCGCCAGCGAAGTGATCCTCAACGGCCGCCCCGTCCCCATCGTCATCAAACGCCCGCGGCGAAAATTCTGGTATCGCTACATCAACGAAATCGGCCGCGGCTCCCGCCCGCGCCGCGCCTGGAAAAAAGCCTGGCAACTGGTCATCCGCAACATCCCCACCGCCTGGCCCATGCTCATGATGGAAAAACGCCGCTTCGGCTACGTCACCGACGCGATGGTCATCTTCGAACGCATCCAGGGCGACACCCTCTCCTCCCCCAAAGTGCGAAATCACGGCCCGGATGCCTATCACACCCTCCTCTTCCGCGTCGGCCGGCTCCTCCGCCGGCTCGAAGATGCCGGCCTCTATCTCTACGACTCCAAGGCCGACAACTGGATCATCCGCGAAGACCCCAAACTCGGCCTGATCCCCGTCATCATCGACGTTGACGGCGTCCGCTCCATCCGCCAGAGCGGCGGCCTCGAACGCCTCCAGCGCAGCCTCCGCCAGCTTCCCGCATTCAGCCCGACTGACGCGCAAATCGTTGGAGCAGGTTATTCTCCTGGGGGGACCGGACAATGACCGCGTTCTCTCAACTCTTGGTTTTACCATGAGCAAGAATCGAGGTCGCAAAGTCAAGCGCTACTCCGACCGGCGGGACCTGATCCTTAGACGCCGCCGCCAGTTTATGCCAGTGCTCGAGAAGGTGAAATTGGCTCAGGCGTTTATGCAGTTGCCGCAATGGCTGCGACACAAGGTGTTAAACCTCAAGGCAGCGGCCTTTCGTGTCGAATCTCACCCATCACTCGCCGAGAGTAGCCAGGCGAGCCAGCTTCTCACGGAAGTGAAGGAGGCGTTCGCAAAACCGATCTTCAGGCCCTCCGGGATCTCTTACGACGAATTTCATTGCTTTGTGGCGCCGCTCCTGCGCTGCGTCAATATCGCATTGAAGGACGGCCGGATTAAGCCCTCCCAGGTTGTGAAAATGGCGCCGATGCTCAGGAAAGGCGTTAAGCACTATCGGAAAATCGGCGACAAGCGACTGGGAGCTGAATTGTGCAATGTCATCTTCCGCAGATCGCGGCTGGATGAGCGATTGTTCGGACTTCAATTCGTGAAGGACGGCTCGGGCCGCAAGCCAGTAACCATCGTCCGCGTCCAGGCAGAGCTGCCGCACCGTTGCACGTTCGATGTGGATGGCGAGAAGCGGCCGGCGTTTCAGGCCGGCGAGTGGTTCGGCGATGAGGGGTTTGTCTGGGTCGAATGGCCAGGGTCATTGGTTGGCCGGCCTGCGGACGAAAAGCTGCCGGTCTATGTCCAGTCTCACGTCCTTCACCGGCTTTTTGATCGCCTGGTGTTGCCGCAGGACCGATGGATGGTCCACTATGACATGATCGTTTCCCTGCGGCGGGCAAAAATCATCCAATGGGAAAAAGATTTCTTCTGGATCGAGCACACGGACCATGTGAATAATCGCCTGGGCTATTTGATCGGCAACGTGGTTGACCAGAAGGTCCTGATTCGCACGTTCCTTTTCCTGACGATGCAGGGCACACCCGAAGCCCGGTTGCTTTACGATCGCCTCGGCGCTCGCCGCGGCGATATCGAGCGCCTTCGCCTCGATGAGCTCGCGACATTTCTCGACACCGACCTGGCCGACGACGCGGAGTTGACACAGGTCTTCACCGATTGCGGCTGCGGCCATCTGTTTGATCTGCGCAAGCGATGGAGACGAGACGCGTACAAGAAGTGGAAGCATGCGCAGAGCATTCGCGAATACCTGCAACTGCCGCAAATACCAAAACATTCTTGATTACCGCCGCCCACGTCGAGTGCATTGTAGTGCAGGCTTTTAGCCTGCTTTCCGGAGGTGGGGCGGACATTCCTGTCCGCCACGCACCGATGTACTCATCGGTGCGTATCTCCTTTGGTTGTCTTCAATTTCCTCGGAAATTCGAGCCTATTTATCCTGCCAACGGTAAGCCGCTACAATCGCTCCCAAGTGTACACCACCCTCCCCACCCCCCACCGCATCCTCCTCATCAAACCCAGCTCCCTGGGCGACGTCACTCATGCGCTCCCCGTCCTCCATCTGCTTCGCCGCCGCTATCCAGGCGCCAAAATCAGTTGGCTGGTCGCCCCCTACTGTTCCGGCCTGCTCGAAGGACATCCCGATCTCGATGAAGTGATCATCTTCGACCGCCGCCGCTTCGGCACCGCCTGGAAAAATCCCTCCGCCGGCCTCGACCTCATCCGCTTCAAGCGCGACCTGCGCCGCCGCCAATTCGATTGGGTGATCGATCTCCAGGGACTATTCAGAAGCGGCTGGCTCGCCTGGCAAACCCGCGCCCCCGTCCGCATCGGCTTCGCCAACGCCCGCGAATGGGCCCCGCTCTTCTACACCCACCGCATCCCCATCGCGACCATGGAACAACACGCGGTCGATCGATATCTGAAAATCGCCATCGCCGCCGGATGTGATGATGGCCCCGTTGAATTCCCCTTCGCCTTTACCGAAACGGATCGAGCCGCCGTCGCCGACATGACCGGCGACCAGCCCTTCGCGGTCTTACTTCCCGGCGCAAACTGGGCGACCAAACGCTGGCCCGTTGAAAACTTCGAAGCACTGGTAAACCCCATCCACCAACAATTCGCCCTCAAAAGCATCGTCGCCGGCGGCCCCGATACAATCGACCTCGCCAACTCCATCCCCAGCGCCCTCAACCTCGCCGGCAAAACCAATCTCCCCCAGCTCGTCGCCCTCCTCGAACGCTCCTCCCTCGTCATCGCCAACGATTCCGGCCCCATGCACATCGCCGCCGCACTCAACAAACCGCTTGTCACAATATTCGGCCCCACCAACCCCATCCGCACCGGCCCCTACAACCGCCCCGACAGTGTCGTCCGCGTGGACATCCCCTGTAGCCCCTGCTACTCCCGCAAGTGTTCTCACACAAGCTGCCTCCGCTGGCTCACAATAGAACCCGTCCTGGCCACCGCCGCCGAGCAGGTGTCGAATGGAACCCCCGTGGCACGGGCGTCCCGCCCGTGATTCGCTTCAGCGCGCACCATCCGCGTAAGGTCCGCATAGCGTCCGCTTGAGCGGCCGCCCAATCCGATCCCAACCATCAAGCGTCCACCCGATTTGCGCCAGTCCAGTCACTGGATCACGGGAAATTGAAATAAGTGTCGCTGCCGTCGAGGCTGTCGCGGGTATCTATTGCGTCCAGCCACACAATGTGTACGATTGTTAGCAATCACTCCTCGATCTCGCCGCGTTCAAGTCTAAATTTCCAAGGGGCCGGGACGGTCGGACATGTGCCAGAGAAAATCAAAATATCGCGGCTTCACCCTCGTCGAACTTCTCGTCGTCATCGCCATCATCGCGGTCTTGATCGCGCTGCTCCTTCCGGTCCTCAGCGGTGTGCGCGAACAGACCAACCGCGTCAAATGCATGAGCAATCTACGGTCGATTGGCCAGGCTATGCAAATTTACGCAGGAGACAACAAGCGGCAGTATGCGCGGACGGTCTACGAGGACGGGTCGAATCCCTATTTCTTCAACGATGAAGCCAGACCAGATCCTTTTACAGGCCCCAATATTTATGTGAATGATGTAACCGCCGGGATGTTCCTGCTGGTCCGTTACAGGATGCTGAAGCTTGAAAACTTTCTCTGCCCTTCCAGCAACCAGGAACTGGATCGCGTCTTCTCAGCCAGTGGCCAGGAGATTCCGCCGACGCAGCGATCCAATTTCAGAAGGACTCATCCGGGAAGTGGCACTCTCAGTTACGGCTTCGCCAACCAGTATCCAGTAACCTATCTTTACAGAGGCAGCGTCAGAGACTTCAAGCATTCTCCCACTGCGCCACCAGAGAATGCCATCGCGGCCGATCGCAACGATGGAGTTGACCGCTATCGAACGACCAACCCCGATGCGCCGCACGAGGACATCAAGGCGATGAACAGCCGGAATCACAGGAGCGAGGGGCAGAATGTCCTCTTCAACGATGGCTCTGTGCAGTGGTGTAAGACACCGTTCGTGGGTTATGCGCGCGATAATATCTATACACATGCTGGCACCGACCCCAATCAGGCAGGCTGGCCATGGTTTGCAGAAGGGCGATACGACAGCTTACTTCTGCCGTTTCTTCCGATTCCGTGATTGCGCGGGCAGGCGGGGCGAGCCCCACCCTACGCGAAGCTGCAAGGGGTGCGTCATGAATGAAGGGAAAAAGCAATCCGCTTTCACGCTCGTCGAACTTCTCCTCGTCATCGCCATCATCGCTGTCTTGATCGCGCTGCTGATCCCCGCGCTTAGCGGCGTGCGGGAACAGGCTAACCGCATCAAATGCATGGCCAACCTCCGTTCCATCGGTCAGGCCATGCACCTGTATGCGAACGATAATAGGAACCAGTATCCGCGGACCATTTACAACGATGGATCGTTCCCTTATTCTTTCTATGATGAAGCTCGACCCGATCCCTTCTCCGGCCCAAACCTTCATGTGAATGATGTAACCGCCGGCATGTTCCTGCTGGTCCGTTACCGGATGCTGAAACTTGAAAACTTTCTTTGCCCTTCCAGCAACCAGGAACTGGATCGGGTCTTCACCGCCGGTGGCCAGGAGATTCCGCCGACCCAGCGATCCAATTTCAGGAAGACTCATCCGGGAAGCGGCACTCTCAGCTACGCCTTTGCCAACCAGTATCCAGTAACCCACTACTACAGAGACAGCCTGAGAGATTTCAAGCATTCTCCAACAGCTCCAGCGGAGAACGCGATCGCCGGCGACCGAAACGATGGAATAGACCGTTATCGCACAACCAACCCCGATGCCCCACGCGAAGACATCAAGGCGATGAACAGCCGCAACCACAGAAGCGAGGGACAGAACGTTCTCTTTAACGACGGCAGCGTCCAATGGTGCAAGACCCCTTTCGTTGGCTACGCGCGCGACAACATCTACACCACCGCTGATATAAATGTTGCGGAATGGGAGGCGCAAGGTCGATACGACAGTGTGCTTCTGCCGTTTCTTCCGATTCCCTGATGTGCCCTCCCGAGGCGCTTGATCTTCAATGAACGGGCCATCGATCTATGTCTTCTGCCCTGATCTTCCCCACCCCATGGGCGGCGTGCGGATGCTCTATCGCCACGTCGATATCCTCAACGCCAACGGATTTGACGCGGCCATCGTGCACATGGCGGCGGGTTTTCGAGTGGAGTGGTTTGATCATTCCACGCGCGTGCTGCACATGCCGGTCAAACTCAACGAGCAGGACATCGCGGTGTTCGCGGAAGTAGGCGGCCTCAAGATCGGAGAGTGGGCCCAGGGCAATCGCAAAGTTATCTTCAACCAGAACGCCTACTACACGTTCCTTAGATATCCGCTGGAAGGAGGCGTCGAGACGCCGTACCTGCATCCAGAGATGGTGGCGACAATCGTGGTGTCGGAGGACAGCCGCAATTATCTCCAGCACGTGTTTCCGGCGCTGCCGATTCATCGCATCCGTTACAGCATCGATCCGAAGCTTTATTTCCCGCAGGAGAAGAAAAGGCAGATCTGCTTCATGCCGCGCAAAAACGTGGAGGATGCCAAGCAGGTGCTCTACATCCTGCGCTACCGCAAGAAGCTGACCGGGTGGACGATACGGCCCATCGATGGGGTGAGCGAGGGGCGGGCGGCGGAGATTCTCCGCGAGTCGGCCATCTTCATGAGCTTCGGCCATCCGGAGGGATTCGGCCTTCCGCCGGCCGAGGCGATGGCGGCCGAGGCGATTGTCATTGGCTATGACGGCCGGGGCGGGGCCGAGTTTTGGCCGGGACATGCGATCAGGATCGAGATGGGGGACACGCCGGGTTATGCCGAAGTGCTGGAGCGGCTGCTGGAGGAGTATGATCGCGACCCAGCGCGGCTGAAGCAGATGGCGGGAGATGCGGGGAGATTCGTGCGGGATACGTATTCGCCGGAAGCAGAAAGTCAGAGCATCGTGGAGTGTTGGGAGAAGATCCTGGGCAAGGCAACTTAGCGCCGGCTCGCTTTTGTCCGCAGTCCGGGAGTTCACCCGCCGCGTGGGACACTCGCCGTGGTGAGGCAGGGAGGCGAGAATCCGATCTGCGCAAATCCGCGTTGTCGCCGCGGCGACCGCCATCTGCGGCTGCTCTTCTTCACGTTTCCTGTAAGGATCAATGCCTTCTAATCGGCACCACACTCTTCCTCACCGCAATCTTCACCACCGGCGCGGGCTTTGGCTGTTCCTGCGCGATCGGCTCTTCCTTCACCGGCTCCTCCGTCTTTGCCGCCGCCGCCGCCGACTTTTGCGGCTCCTCTCCATTAGTCCTCGGGCCGATCTTGTAATATCCCTCGAGCATGGCCCCCTGCGCGATATTGAGCGATCCGGCCGTCACATCCCCTTTGAGTTCCGCATCCCCGGCCACTTCCACCCGCGCCAAGCCCATCACATCACCCTTCAGCTTGCCGCGCAGCACCAGGTTCACGCAGCGGATATCGCTGACCACGTGCCCCTTCTTATCGATGGTCACCGTCCCGCAGGTCTCGATGACCCGCCGCGCCTCGTAGCGCGAAATCTTCACGTCTTCCAGCTTGAGTGATTTGGAGCAGAACTTGCACGTGACCGACATCGCCTTGCGCCCCACCTCCTGCGGCTTGCCGCAGTGCAGGCACAGGATGGCCGTGCGGTCGGATGGGACGGGCACGCTGTATTCCGAAGGCTGCATCGCAATCCGTTTGCTGCGCCGCCGATCCCTCAACGAGTTGTTGCAATCGTCGGCGTTGTAGGGTGGGCACCGCCCACCTTCCTGCCGGTGGGCCTTGCCCACCCTGCGTCGTTCCGGAGACCACCCGCGAGCGCGCGGGCCAAGAGATACCACCGCGCGCTCGCGGACAGATCGTCTCGAACCAAGCCCAGGCGCTGATTACTTCGCAGCCGTCTGAAGTTGCGGCTGGTTCTGGTTGGCGCGCTCGGGCTTTTGCTCGATGTTCAGCGACCGCGCCTGCCCGCCGGGCGCCTTGCCGCCCTTGATGGCGTCCGGCCCGACGGTGACGTGCCCGCTGAAGACTGCGCCCTCATCAACCACCAGCCGGGCGGTCTTGAGGTCGCCTTCGTAGCGCGCTGAACCTTTCAACTCGATGCGGTCGGAGCAGGTGAGGTTTCCCTTCACCTCGCCCTCAATGAAGACCGTGCCGGCGTCGACATCGGCCTGCATTTTGGCTTCCTTGGCCACATGAACGCGGCCGCCGCTGGTGATCTTGCCCTCGAAACGGCCGAGAAGCTTCATGCCTTTCTCGAAGGTGATTTCACCTTTAAAAACCGCGTCTGGACCAAGAATTGTGGGGGTTTCTTGAGTGCCCGCTTCTGCCATGAGTGCCTCCTGCACGTTAGAGGAAAATCCGTTATCCAATTGCCCAATGCGGCAGATTATACCGACTCTTTGGCGGGCGGCAATTGAGTTGGGGGAAAAAGCGGCAGAAATTGCCACATTTTTATTTCCCCACTTTCCCGGCCAATCGCTTACGGCAGCAACTTGATCAGGAACACATTGCTGTCGCCGCGCTGCGACTGCGTGCTCCTGCGGAAGACTCCGCCCGTCGGATCCAAATCCACAAAGCCCGCATAGGCCCCTCCAATGTTGATGGCGCCGGCCGGATCGATGGCCAGATCGTGGACCAGGACCGTTCCATCCCGGCCGCCGAAGTGATTCACCTCCACAAACTTTCCGTCGGCATCCAGCTTGAGGATGTACGCATCGCTGGGCTGAATCTGCGGCGGCAGGGACGGCACATTGTTCGACTTGTCCAGGTTGATGATGTGCGATCCCCGCCCCGGATCGAAATCGATGGACCGGAAGAAATCGCCAACCGTGTAAACCGCGCCGTTGACATCAAGTGCGATGGCCCGCGCCACGATGAGGCCGCGATCACTGCTGCCGGCGGTGACGGGCGCGCCGATCTCCCGGGCCCAGGTCAGCTTCGCATCACTGTCCATTTTCATCACATACGCGGCCCCATCGCCCGGCGCGGCCAGCAGCGTCTGTCCGCGGCCCGGATCGAAATCGACCGTTTTGCCAAAGTTGCCGGTGAGGTAAAGATTTCCCTGATCGTCGGAAATCAGATCGGCGACCGTTTCCTCTTGTCTGCCGCCGATGGTCTTGATCCACTGAAATTTCCCGGCCGAATCCAGCCGGGCCAGATAAATATCATCGCCGCCCACGGCGTGGCGGTCGAAGCTGGGGTCCTTGCGGTCAAACTGCACCGTCTCATTAAACACCCCCGCGGCCAGCACGTTCTCATTGGCATCCACCGACAGGCCCATCACGGTCTCGCGGGTTGGATTCTCGCCGTACACCTTCAGCCACTTGATGGCCCCGCTGGCGCCATTCAGCCGGGCGATGATCGTGTCATCGACGCCGCGATCGATGATGTTCCGCACCGCCGGCGTCGGGTCGGCATCGCCGCGCAGGCGCACATACCCGGAATAATAAATATCCCCGCTGGGGCCAACGGCCAGGGCGGTGATGCTGTCATCGCGCTCGCCGCCGATGTTCCCGGCCCAGACAAACTTGCCATTGGCGGTGAGATGCAAGATGAATGCATCCAGTTGTCCATGGCTGGTGAGCCGATGGACGCCGGGGCCCGGCTCAAAATCGACGGTCTTCTCGAATGCGCCGCTGGCATAGAGATCGCCGTTGGGCCCGATGACCAGGTGATTGATGGTTTCATCGCCATCGAAGCTCCCATACTGCTGCGACCAGAGCAATTTCCCCGTCGGATCATATTTGACGAGGAAGGCATCGTGATTATCGACGGCCTTGAGGAAATGCCGGCCGTGGTTGCTGCGATTGACATCGATCTTGCCGCGGAAGGTGCCCGCGAAATAGGTATTGCCCTGGGCATCGACGACGACGGCATTGCCGGAATCGAGCGTTTCGAAGTCGCCAAAGGCGGCGCCATAGGCGAAGGAGACGGCCAGGAGACGACGGGGTTCGAGTTGATGGATGGTGTGCATAGCTTTCGGGCCGCACAGCATAGCGGGAGGGAGGGGGATTTGCGATTTGCGAGTTGCGATTTGCGATTGGGGAAGCCGAAAGTGGCGGTTTTGGGGTGGTGGAGGGGGATTTGGGTTCGTTTGGTGGGTTTGATTTTCGGCCGGGGCGTTGTTTTGGACGGGAGCGCGTTTGTGGTTTGTGGAGGGTGGTTTGTCGTGCCGGCTTGGTGGGTGGGGGTAGGAGGGGAAAAAAGTAGTTTCGAGGGGGTGGCGGTACCGGTTTTTTGTAAAATTGGTTTTGAGCAAAGGTTGTGGAGGGGGCGGAGCAAGAAGGCGCGAAAAAAGCGGGGGAAAAGCGGTACTTTCCGGTACCAAAGCGGTACTTTTCGGTTCCTGACGAGTTCTTTGGGAGGGAAAGCGGGTCCGGGTGAATGAAAAACGGGTCCCGAGCTGCGAGGGAAATGGGAGGGGAGAATTGGGTTCGTTTTGCAGAGAGAATGCAATCGCAGAGGCGCAGAGACGCGGAGACGCAGAGACGGGGCGAGGGGAGATGACGGGGGGATGACGAATGGGTTCGTTCGGAATTTAAAGGGTTCGGGGTTCGGGGTTCAGTGAAGATGGGGAACGGGC
>JBGPEF010000140.1:0-11052 GCA_041482675.1 Tepidisphaeraceae bacterium
CAGATCAAACGGAAAAATCTCCTCCCCGCGCATGGACGTCAGCACCGCCCCCGCCTCCTGCAAAATCGCCGCCGGCGCGGCCACATCCCACAACTTCCCGTTCACCGTCACCGCCCCATGCGCCACCCCCGCCGCCACCTGCACCGCCTCCAGCGCCGCCGATCCAAGAATCCGCAGCTTCCAATCCGTCCGCCCAAACCACCGGATCAAATATCCCGGCATGCGCTTTTGCTTGTCCAGCAGATTGCTGGTGATCATCAGCAGCGAGCTCTCATTCATCGGCCCCTGCGCGGCCTGCAAGCGGCGATTATCCAGCCACGCCCCCTCGCCGCGCGCGGCCGAATACATCTGATCCTGGCACACATCAAAAACCACCCCCATCAGCGGTCGCCCCGCCTCCAGCAATCCAATGCAAACGCAAAACGCCCGCAACCCCGCCACAAAATTGTTGGTCCCATCCACCGGATCGATCACCCACACCCGCCCCTTGGGATCGGGAACCTCAAACGTGATCGCATCCCCCGTCTCATTCTCCTCGCCGATCCATCCATCACCCGGAAATCGTTTCTTCAACCCGGCCACGATAAATCGCTGCGAAGCCCGATCCGCCTCCGTCACCGCCTCGCTGGTCGCGGCCGCGTGCGTCTTGGTCAGCCGCCGCGTGTGCCCAAAATATTCCAGCACAATCTTCCCCGCCCCCCGCGCCAGCTCGGCCACAAACTGCAATTCATGCCCAAGGCTCATATCCCTCAACCCTACGCACTACATCCCCGATGTAAAGACTTTCTCAAACCACTCCCCACCAAACCGATGCCTCCCACACAACAAAATCGTCGCCAGGGCAATTGGCGTATACAGCTTGGCGCTCGACAATTCCCTCTCAAACGCCTCTTTGCTCACCTCGATCGGCACAATCGCGTCATGCTCCACTTCATCCACCCTCCGCCGCAATTCGTCCAGGGTCCGGCCCACCTCCGCATAAAAAACCAACTCCGGCTGCACCAACGATCGATCCTCGGCCATCCCCAGACACTTTATCTCCCCCACTTCCGCCCCAGCCAGCTTGATCTCTTCCAACAACTCCCTGCCCACCGCCCCGAACACATCCAGCCCATCCCCCGGTTCCAGCGCCCCCGCAAATGGATGAATCCGCCCCGGATAATACGCCACTCGCTCATTCCGCCTCCCCAACACCAGGAATCCATCGCTGGAAATCATCGCCACACTGATCCCCAGCGGATTGGCCATCGCCCCCTCCCCATATTGCCCCCCAAACTGCGGGTCGTGCATGTTCGTCCCCGCAAAACTCTTGTACGAAACCTCGCTGAGCACCATCGACAATCCCCCCGTCCGCGCACTGAACGATTCCAGTCTGCACATCCTCCCATCAAACAAATGCACCCCCGGCCGCTGGCCCATCATCAGCCACACCCGCTCGATCTCCGCCCGCACCAGCGCTGGCGGCGCAAAGGTCGATTCACCCCACGCGCACCTCACCTCCTCCCGGCCCCAGGCGCCGATCACCTTGAATCCCAGCAGTTGTCCCAGTGCAGGCAAAATCAATTACTGTGAAGGTTCCGAATCCGGCCGCAAATTCATCCCCGCCGACGCCAGTATCGACAGCAGACACGGAATATCCACCGGCTTGGGGCAAACCGCATCCACCCCCATCGCCTTCAGATCATCCTCGTGGCTGCTCACCAAATCCCCCGTCAGCACCAGAATATGCTTCAACTCCTCCGGCCGATCCTTCTGCAATTCCGCCAGCACCTGCTTCCCACCAATGTCCGGCAGCATCAAATCCAGCAGCAGGATATTCGGCCGCTGCTCGCGCACCATCTTCAGGCCGCTTCTCCCATCGGCCGCCTGCAAAACCTCCGCCCCCTCACTCTCCAGAATCTGCGCGGTTGCGCTTCGCGTGCCGTCATGGTCCTCAATCACCAGAATCTTCAATCCTCGCAGTGAATTCTGGCCAGGCCTGGGCGGCCGATCCGTCGCCACCCACAATCCCAATCCACTTTCTAATCCCGCCAGCCCTTCACGTCTTGGCGAGACGGCCGATTCCGGCAGCGTGATCGAAAACACGCTCCCTCTCCCCGGCGTGCTCTCCACTTCAATCGTTCCCCCCATCGCATCGACCAGCCGCTTCGAGATGGCCAGCCCCAATCCAGTCCCCTTGTTCCGATCCCGCTCCGGATTGCGCAACTGGTAGAATTCATCGAAAATCCGCGCCTTCTGCTCCGGCTGAATTCCCTCTCCCGTATCCGATACAGAAATCCGCACGCCGCCGTCCTGCATCCTGGCCGCCGCCAATCTCACCTCGCCGCGCGGCGTGAACTTGATCGCGTTGCCCAGCAGGTTCGCGATCACCCGTCCCAGTTTTATCCGATCCGTCCTCAACCAGATCGGCGGATCGGGCAGCTCCTTCTCGAGTTTCAAACCCTTTTCCCGCGCCATCGGCAGAAGCTGCCTTCCCTCATCGTTGAAAAGGACCGCCAGGGAAAATTCGCTCTCCTGCAACTCGATCTTTCCCGAATCAAACCGCGCCACATCCAGAACATCGCTCACCAGCTCCACCAGCGTCGCCGCGCTGCTCTGCAATTCACCGGCCATCTGCGGAATCTGCCCCACCATGGCCGGATTGGCGCTCGTACGCAAAATCAATTCCGCCAGCAGGCTGATCGCGTTCGCCGGCGTGCGAATATCGTGCGAAACAGCCGCCAAAAACCGCGTCTTGCGCACCGACGCCTCCTCTGCCTCTCTCCTGCGAATCTCCAATTCTCTCTGCAAATTCTTCAGCTCGGTGATGTCGGTAAACGCGCTCACCGCCCCCGCAACCGAACCATCCCGAGTCCGTATCGGCGCGGCACCCGCGAGCAACACCAGATGCCTCCCTCCCGTGGCGATAACTTCAATCTCCTCAGTGGTCACCGAATCCCCCGTGCTCATCGACCGCAGCAGCGGATACTGCTCCCGCGAAAACAGCGCCCTGCCCTCCCGCCGGACCTCCCACGTGCGAATCACATCCGGCGAAGACAAATTCGCATCCACCGGCAGCCCAAACATGGCCGCACCGGCCGGATTGATCCGCACATCCGTGTACTGCGCGTTGGCCATGATCACCCCAATCGGCAGGGTCCGGAACACCGTCTCAAATCTTCTCCGCTGCTGATCGATCTCGTCAAACAACCCTGCGCTCTCCAGGCTGATCGATGCCTGCGCTGCCAGCGACTCAACGATTGCGCTCTGCTCATCCGTCCACGCCTGCTTCTCGTGTGCATACACCTCCACCGACCCGACCGGCTTCCCCCGCACCCGCAACGGCGCAGCCATCACGCTCCGCATCGGCTCTCCCACCTTCGGCTGCGGAATGATTAAATCCGGCCGCAGCGACAGGTCCTCCAGCGACCCCGTTTTATTCGCCGCCATGATCAAATTCGCAAACGACTGATTCAGCGGCCATCTCTCCTTCTCCAGCCCCCCGCCCCCGAATCCATAATGACACCTCACCTTCACCTCATCCCCCTCTCGCTCCAGAATCGCCGAGGCGACCGTCTGCCGATTCACCAGCTGCGAAAGCGCCCCGCAAATCCGGTCCATCGTCTCATTTTGCGACAGCCCCGCCGTCAGCGATCGCGACAAATCCAATAGCGACTGAAGGGCCCTCTCCCGCCGCGCCAACTCTTCGTTGGTCAGCCGCAGCTCCTCGCTCTGTCTCTCCAACTCTTCAGTCTGCGATTGAAGCTCCTCATTCTGCCGGGCAATCTCCTCTTCCCGCGCCGCCAGCTCGTCGTTCTGCTGCTGAAGCTCATCCTCGTTGCGTTCGCGGGCATCGATCGAGCGAATCCACAAGTGCCCCACCACCGCCGTCGCCGCCAGCGACAAAATCACCAGCGAGCGATCCAGCACCACGTAAAAATTGAACTTCGTTCCATATCCCGCTTGCGGCCCCGGCCCCCACATCAGGCCCGCAAATGTCAGGAACATGAACCCAATCAGCGTCGCCCACAACAGCCAGCGTGACCTCACCCATGCCAACATCACCAGCGCCGGGACGTACAGAATGGATGGATCGAAATGCGCCGGCGTCGCGAAATCGAGCACGACCGCGCCCGCCGACATCACGACGGCCACCCCTATTGCCACCGCCGGCGACACCCTGGAAGAGATCTTCTCAATCACCATGGTCTACCTACTGCGGGGTGGCATGGGCAGGCGTACTCGCATGCCCGTGCTGTTCCGATTCACTACTCGTTTCACCTGTCGCGCCGATAGATGCACGGCCCGACAGTAGAGAGATGGCAGGCGGCCAGTGGCCGCTCCGCCTTGCCCAGCACCAAAGCACCTCCAGGCCGCAGGGACATCTCCAATCGCGGGAACAACGCCGCCGAAGCCTCCGGCGCCAGATACATGGTCATGTTCCTGCAAAGAATCAGGTCCCAAACGCCCGGCTCGTGAAGTGTCAGCACATCCGCTCGTCTCCAGTGGATCGCGTCACGAATGGCCGGTTTGACCCTCCAATGAGCCTCTTCCTGTGTAAAATATCTGGCCAACAGGTCGGCGGGAACGGACTTTATCGCCACCGCGTCAAATTTCCCCGCCCGCGCCCGCCGCACCGCATCCGAACGGCAATCCGTCCCCAGCAGATGACACCGCTGTAATAGTTTCATCTCCGCCAGCATCATCGCCAGCGAATACAGCTCATGCCCATCCGAGCACCCCACGCACCAGATCGCCAGTCCATACCGCCCCTTGAACAGGGCCGGCAGCACCTCATTGCGCAGCATCTCAAAAACCGGCCCATCCCGAAAGAACGATGTAACGCCGATTACCATCGTGCTGATGGCCGCCGGAAGCAACGCCGGCTTTTGCTGCACCACCCGCCGGGCATCGGCGAAGGTGTTGGCGTGCAGCGTCCGCAGACAGGCCCCGATGCGCCGCTTGAGCGTCTTGAGGCGATACTTGTAAAGCTCCAGCCCCGCCTCTTTGAACAAAAACCGCAGAAACGCCTCTTCATCCTCCGACAGCGCGGTTCCGCCGCGCTCCGTCCCTTCCCAGGGCTCATGCGCAAAAGCAAAGCGGTCTCGAGCAATCGACCCGCGAAATGAAATATGGCGAAACTCCGGCGCCCAGGGCGAGAGCGATTTGCTTCCCACTTCCACTGACATCTCACATCTCCCAGAAACGATTCCCGACTAATTGATTCCGGGCAAAGGCCGCAACCGAACGAGCAAAACACTCGCCCCTTTCCAAATGGTTGGCGAGCAGAATGGCAATCCTCATCAACTCTGTCAATGCCGGCTGCTTGCCCCTCTTACGCCTTGTCCGTGACGAATGTTGCAAATCTCACACCCAATTCCCCGCCGCCCGGCCTAAGGTTTTTCTTGCATCCGCTCCTTTTCCACGGGAAGATCGGCATCGCGTTGCGACGCTTGCCCGCTGTCTTCGTGGCACGGGCGCGTCGCTCGACCCTTCTTAAAAGGCCCATCCTTGCCCCTTCGTGTCCGCTGTCCTCGCTGCTGGGAAACGGCCGAGATCTCCGAGGATCTCCTCGGCCGCCAGGGCCAGTGCAACAACTGCGGCTCGCTGGTCTCCATTCCCACCCGCCTCACCAAGGTCTGTTTCGTCTGCGGCGCTGATGTCAGCCAATCCGGCCATACCAAGGACAAAGACAGCAATTACCTCTGCACCAACTGCTGGCAGAACCGAAAACCGGCCGAGCAATCGCTCTTCTTCTCCGCCAAAGCCGAGTGCTCGATTTGCCACGTGCAGTTCCCCCAGGAAGAAGCCCAGGCCGCCCACGGCCAACCCATCTGCCGCGACTGCGCAACCATTCTCCAAAAGGAACAAGCCGCCGAAGGCATCATCCCCTTCGCCGCCGACGTCGCCCATCGCGCCGACATCCGCCCCCGACTTTACGTGACCGCTCATCACGATGACGCCGACGACCACCACCGCGGCCTGGTCCCCCAGGCCCCCGCACCCAGAGCCCCCACACCGTCGATTCAGTCTTCCGAACCTGAATTTGATCCCGACCGCCATCCCAGCCTCGCAGCCGTCGCCGAACCTCCGCCATCCCTGGAGGATTTCGAAACCATCGAACCAACTCCTCGCCGCAGCGCTGCCCCCACTCCCCGCATCTACACCGAGCCTGCTCCCGCTCCTGCGGCAAAAGGGTCCGCTCCTTCTCAGTCAACCCAAACCGGTCGCCTTCCTCTAATACTCTCCTCGCTCGCCCTCGCCGGTGTCATCATCATCGCCACCATCCAGTTCTCCTCGCGCCCGCGCATTGAAACTCAGACCGAGCCCGCCGCCCCACCGCAGCGTGGGCAGCACGACAACACGCTACAGGAGGCCCTGACCCGCCTCCTGATCCTCAAAGGCCAGGCCGAGGTGTTGATTGAAGTCGGCAAGGTTCGCGAAGGCATCCGCAAATACGACGAAATCCTCTCTTCGCCCACCCCCACCAATTCCACCCTCGCAGCCGAAATCGAAAAAGCCAAACAAGCCCGCGAGCAGGCCCTCAAGCTCCTGGCCACTTCAACCACTCAAACCACCACCACTCCCGATGACAAAGGCGCAACCGGCACCGATGGCTCGCCAAAGAAAACCCGCTCCATCTTCGATGAATAGTCGCAACAAAATTTCCCTCGCCTTCGCGGCGGCGATACTTCTCTCCACGGTCCGCTTCTCTCACGCTGCTCTCGCCCGCCAAACCACCATCTCCATCTCCGGCCAATCCTTCCTCATCAATGGCAAACCCACCTACGCCGGCCGCACCTACAAAGGCATGAAAATCGAAGGCCTCCTCTTCAACGCTCGCCTTGTGCAGGCCCCCTTCGACGACCTCAACCCCCAAACCAAACATCTCTGGAAATACCCCGACGGCAAAGATTTCGACGCCGACCGCAACACCGCCGAATTCCTCGCCGCCCTCCCCCTCTACCGCAAAGCCGGCCTGATCTCCTTCACCATCAACCTCCAGGGCGGCAGCCCCCAGGGCTACAGCAAAGAGCAACCCTGGCACAATTCCGCCTTCGAATCGGATGGCTCCCTGCGCCCTGACTATCTAAATCGCCTCGAAAAAATCCTCGACCGTGCTGACGAACTGGGAATGGCCCCCATCCTCGGCTTCTTCTACTTCGGCCAGCAATACCGACTCTCCAACGACGACGCCATTCTCAAAGCCACCGACAACGCCACTAACTGGCTCCTCGCCAAAGGCTACACCAATGTCCTGATCGAAATCGCCAACGAAACCAACCACTCCAGCTACACCAGCCCGCTTCTAAAACCCGCCAAAGCCCACGAGTTGATCCGGCGCGTCCAACAACGCTCCGGCAAGAAACTTCTCGTCTCCACCTCCTTCACCGGCGGCCAGATCCCCTCCGACAACGTCGCCCAGCACGCCGATTTTCTCCTCCTCCACGGCAACGGCATCGGCGACCCCAACCGCATCCGCAAAATGGTCGATCAAACCCGCGCCCTCAAGAGCTATCACAGCCAGCCCATCCTCTTCAACGAGGATGACCACTTCGACTTCGACAAACCCGACAACAATTTCCTGGCCGCCCTCAGCAAAGGCGCCGGCTGGGGCTATTTCGATTACCGCAAAGAAGGCGAAACCTTCGACGAAGGCTTCCAATCCGTCCCCGTCAACTGGCAAATCTCCTCCCCCCGCAAAAAAGCCTTCTTCAAGCTCCTCGCCGAGATCACCGCCACCCCCGCCCCCTAAAAAAATAAAATCCTCTCCTCTCTGCGTCTCTGCGTCTCTGCGGTTCAAATTCTCCGCAACCTGAACTGATACACATTCACCTCCCCGCTCCGGAAGAAATTGGCGCAGCTCGTCAAATATTTCATATATGTCCGGTACGTCTGCTCCCCCGCAATCTCCACTGCCTTTTTTTCACTGGCCGACAGATTCGCGGCCCAGCAATCCAGCGTCTTCGCATAATGCGGCCTCAGACTCTCCGCATGAACCAGCTCAAACCCCCCATTTCGGCTCGCCTCCACCACCTGCTCCGGCGCTGGCACATCTCCCCCCGGAAAAATCTTCACCGTCATGAAATGCGCAAACCGCATGAACCCCATCGCCTTGCTTGGCTTGCCGCGGGTGATCGTGTGCAGCAGCATCGCCCCATGCGCCGGCAGCATTTCGCGGCAGCGCGCAAAAAATGCCGGATATTTCTCTCTCTTGAAATGTTCGAACGCCCCGATCGAAACAATCCGGTCCACCTTCTCGTTAAACGTCTCCCACCCCTCCAGCCGAAACTCCAGCCCATCCTTGCCACTGGCCAATTTCTGGCAATAGGCATGCTGATTCTTACTGAGCGTCAACCCAATCACCCTCACCCCATCCTTCTCCCGCGCCCGCAGCGCCGTCGCTCCCCAGCCGCATCCCACATCCAGCAGCGTCTGCCCCGGCGCAAGCTCGCACTTTCCCAGCGACAGATCGATCTTGGCAATCTGCGCCTCCTCCAGCGTCGTCTCCGGCCTGTCAAATTTCGCGCACGAATACGTTCGCGACCGGTCCAGGAACAGCGCAAAAAAATCATCCGACAAATCATAATGCGCCTGCACTTCTTCAAACGAGGGAGTCAGCACAGCCTGTTCTGACGCATCCATTTTTTTTCATCCTTCCTTCAAAAAAATCGGCCTCCCGGCCGTCACGCAGAATACGTCCGATATTCCCCCCGGGCAATATTGCCCCCTGTTCTTCAAAATCACATTTCCATAAATCCGCGACACCGGGTTACAATCGCGCACGGATGGAACCACTGGGCCTGATCGCCGGCGAAGGAATTTTCCCCCTGTTGGTCGCCCGCGGCGCTCGCGCCGCCGGCCGACGCGTCATCTGCGCTGCCTTCTCCAAAAATGCCTGGCCCGACCTCCAGCGCGAAGTCGATCATTTCGAATGGGTCGGCGTCCTGCGCATCGGCCGCTGGATCAATGTCCTCAAACAGGCCTCCGTCTCCGAAGCCATCATGGTCGGCCGCGTCGCCAAATCACAGATGTACGACCGCTGGCGATATTTCCGCTATATTCCCGACCTGCGAACCGCTAAACTCTGGTTCAAGACGCTCCGGCACGACAAACGGCCCAATGCTGTTCTCCAGGCACTGGTCAACGAGCTTTCCTCCGAGGGAATCCGCTTGATCGATTCAACCACCTATTGCACCGAACACCTCGCCGTCCCCGGCGTCATGACCCGCCGCCAGCCCAGCGAATCCCAGTGGCGCGACATCCATTCCGGCTGGACCATCTGCCAGACCATCAGCCGCATGGATATCGGCCAGTCCATCGCCATCTTCGACCACGACGTCATCGCCGTCGAAGCCCTCGAAGGCACCAACGCCATGATCGAGCGGGCCGGCAAGCTCTGCAAAGTCGGCGGCTGGACCCTCATCAAGGTCGCCAACAAAAATTCCGACATGCGCCTCGATGTCCCCACCGTCGGCATGCAGACCATCGAGAAGATGCACGCCGCCGGCGCAGGCTGCCTCGTCCTCGAACCCGGCAAAACCATCATCCTCGAGCGCGGTAAAGTGATGGAACTGGCCGATCGCTACAAAATCGCCATCGTCGGCTACAACGGCGACCAGAATTCCACCACCCCCGCGCCCCTGTAAGGTGGGCACTGCCCATCATTTCGCATGCACATCACCATCCGCCTTTTCGCCAACCTCCGTGACCGCGCTGGCCTCTCCGAAATCGGCCTCGATCTCCCCGAAAAATCCACCATCGCCCACGCCATCGAACAACTCCGCCTCCGCCTCCCCACCCTGGCCGACCATCTCAACCACATCGCCTTCGCCCTCAACCGCTCCTATACCCAATCCAACACCCCCCTCCAGGACGGCGATGAGCTCGCCCTGATCCCCCCGGTCAGCGGAGGCTAATTCTTTCGTACCACGGGCATCTTGCCCGTCTCATCATACAATGGAACTTATGGATGACTGGATCGACATCCTCCCCACCCCCCTCCCCACCACCGAAGCCCTCCTCTTCGTCTCCTCCCCGAACTCCGGCGGCATCGTCCTCTTCCTCGGCACCACCCGCACCGAAAAAAATGCCCAGGGCCACGACCTGGCGGCCCTCGATTACGAAGCCTATCCCGAAATGGCCCTCCCCCAACTCCAAACCCTCGCCCAGGCCGCCCGCTCCCAGTGGCCCATCGTCAAGCAGGTCATATTGCATCGCACCGGCCGCGTCCCCCTCTCCGAGCCCTCTGTCCTCATCGCCGTCGCCAGCCCCCATCGCCACGAAGCCTTCGCCGCCTCCCGTTTCATCATCGACGCCATCAAAGCCGATGTCGCCATCTGGAAAAAGGAAATCTGGTCCGACGGCTCCGGCACCTGGATTCACCCCATGCCCTCAACCAAATAACCGGTAGGTCGGGCACTCCTGCCCGACATCCTCATGTTCCCCCTGACCGACTCCCAACTTCACCAAGCCCGCCACGCCATCCTCTCCGCCTCCGCGCGCCCCGACGTCCGCTGTGCCGTCACCCAGCTCTACGCCGACGTCCAAACCCAAATCGACCTCCGCCGCCCCCTCTGCATCCTTTCCGGCCGCTGCTGCCGCTTCGAAGAATTCGGCCACCACCTCTACGTCACCACTCTCGAACTGGCCAATTTCCTCCACGACCTCCAACAATCCTCCACCGCCTCCCCCGACCCCGCCTGGACCGGCCAGGGCTGCCCCTTCCAGCAGAACAAACTCTGCACCGTCCACACCATCCGCCCCTTCGGCTGCCGCCTCTTCTTCTGCGACTCCACCAGCACCGACTGGCAGCACGAGCAGTATCAAATCTTCCACACCCGCCTCAAATCCCTCCACGATTCCCTGAATGTCCACTACTTCTACCTGGAGTGGCGCCAAGCCCTCTCCCTCACCCTCGACCTCCACTCCTGATCCCCCCATGTCCCTTGTCCGTTGTCCCATGTCCCTCGTTTGGGTGCGTGACAGTTTATGCGGCCCTTGCTTTTGAAGGGCGCCCCAACCAGTAGTATGTCGACCGCTGATCCTCGCTGAGCCACATGCTCCGCAACG
>JBGPEF010000141.1:0-10922 GCA_041482675.1 Tepidisphaeraceae bacterium
CGACGGCCGGCGAACTGTCTTATGCCTATCAGATTTTCGTGACAGGCACAGCGCCGGTGTCTTCGTTTGAGCTGGTGCTGACCGATCCGGCTGACACCATCGGATCATTTAACGATCTCGGTGGAGTTGTCCCCAGCTCGCAGGTGCTCAATCCACTCATCAGCGCGAAGTGGACATTCCCCGGCATTTCACAAAATGACAAGTCCTACGGGCTGGCTTTCTCCAGTTCGAGGATTCCACAGAGTCTATTTGCGACAGTGGTCGATACAGGTCAGTCAACGTGGGTGATTCCACTGCCGTCGCCCGGTTCCAATTCGATCCCCGAGCCCGCTACACTGGGCTTGGCGGCGATGGGATGCCTGATGCTTGGGCTTCGCAGGCGCGGCAACTGATGTTAGAGTGAGTGTTTGAGGGTAGAGAGGGCAGCGCTCAAGGAGATGGGAGAGGCGCTGCAAGAGAACGAAGGCGCAGCAGGGCGCGCCAAACATCCAACAGGAAGGATGAGGCAAATGAGCCCGCGGAAAACGATTCTTATAGCTGCCGCCGCAGTCATGCTCTGCGGCACGAGGGCGTTCCCGGCCATTCTCGCAGACGATGTCAATGCGATCAGTGGCTTCCACGGAACGGAAGACTTCTCCACCGCCGTGCCTCCGCTTTCGATGATGGCCCAGGTGGACTACGCCGTCTATGCTCCGGGAATGTTCAACGCCAGTTTCCCAGGCAGCGATCCCAGTAGTGGTCTGCGTTACGTCTATGCTTATCGAGTTCACAACACCGGAACCCCGGGCAACGCTCTTGAGCGAGATCCGGCCTTTCTGAGCGTGGGATTTGATGGCGGGGAATTGCCGCAGAACATGGGGTTTGTTGACCTGAATATCGGGGATAATCCCAACGCATCGACGTTGATTCCGGTTAGCGGCCCTCCATATGCGTCGGCAACCTGGAATTTCACATTCCCGATTACCGAAACCAAGTACAGCGAGGTCCTCCTGTTCACCAGTCCATTTCCGCCGGAATTTGATGACGCAAGCGTACAAGGGGGCGGGTTGGCGACGCAGAAACGCCTGCCCAGCCCAGTGCCCGAGCCGGGAACCGCCCTGGCTGCCTGCGGCATGATGGCTGCACTTCTGACGCGACGACGGAATTCGAATTAATCTGGACGATGGAAGGAGGGATCGGCGCCCCGGTTGCAAATCGG
The DNA here is from genome assembly GCA_041482675.1 of Tepidisphaeraceae bacterium. Lineage (GTDB taxonomy): Bacteria > Planctomycetota > Phycisphaerae > Tepidisphaerales > Tepidisphaeraceae > JBGPEF01. The sequence continues at coordinate 1,199 of JBGPEF010000141.1, forward strand.
GTGACGGCCGGACGAGATTTCTTGTTGCGCGGTTCGTTTAACACCGGTCCTGGACTGGGGTGAGAATGATGGGCGTGGGCAGTCGTGCGTTGGGCCACAATCTGCTCATCGGTGCCGCCGTCATGCTGATGAGCGCGGGGTGGTGTCATGCGCTCGATGCGAAGGGGGTATTGGTCCTCTACAACAATGCAAGCGATGAAGGGCGGCAGATCGCCGACTATTACGCCAGGATCCACCCTGGTGTGCGTCTTTTGGGCCTGTCGAACGTGCCCATGAGCGAGGAAGTGACGGCCGGGACTTACCTTCAGATCATTCGGCCGCAGGTTCGGGCAGCACTCGATGATTCGGTGGATGTGATCGTTACCACCAAGGGTCTGCCGCTTCGCATTAATAACCAGGCCACACCCTCGGCATTCCCGTATTCCTATACCGACTCGAGCGGGCAGCAGCACACCGTTTTCGCCGACACCTTCAAGCGCTACTCGAGCCTCGAGAGCGAACTGACGCGGATCGACAAGTTCGGCACGTGGAAGCAAATGGGCGATCAGACCTGGTGGTATCCACCTGCCGGCAGCAATCCGGCGGCCAATCCCTATTATTACCGTGACTCGGGCTTCAGCCATCTTGATCCTCTCAATCAGTCCATGCGCCTCTCAGCGCGGCTGGATGGCTTTACGGCGGCGGATGTGATCGCCAGCATCGGCCGCGCTCAAAAGGCGTATCTCGTGCCTGCGTATCAGCAGGTGGTGGTTGATGACAGTCCGGAGGCGCTCGCCCATGATGTGACGACGATGGGTTCGCTGGCGAACCTGCTGGCAGCGCGTGGGCAAAGCTATGTGTACGATGACACAAGCGCTCCCGTGCTGACGGCGCCGCGGCCGGTTATTGGATACGTGAGCCATGGGGTGAACGATGGGCCCGGTGGCCTTCAGGTGGGTTACCCGACGCAGCAGCTTCGTTTCCAACTGGCGAATGGCGCGATATTCCACACCTGGGAGAGCTATAACGGCGTCACGTTCACGGAAGGAAACGCGACCGGGCAGGGGCTGATAGCGGGGTGGCTCAGGAGCGGCGGCACCGCGGGCATCGCGCACGTGGAGGAGCCGAGCGCATCGGCTTACTCCGTTACCAACGAAGACCGGCTGTTCGAGATGATGCTCGACGGGTACACGTTCGCGGAAGCGGCCTGGAATGCGACGCCACAATTGTCGTATGTGAACACCGTCGTTGGCGATCCGCTGATGGTCTGGAAGACGCCGCTGCGGGGTGATGCCAATCTGGACGGAACCGTCAGCATCGGTGATTTCATCGATGTCTCGCAAAACTTTGGCGTTTCAAATGCAACGTGGCGGATGGGCGATTTCAATGGTGATGGGATAGTCACCATCAGCGATCTGCTTGACGCCATATCGCATTTTGGCGAGACGGATACGTGGTCCGCGATCGCCGGGATTGTGCCGCCGTCTTCAGCGGCAAGCAACGCGGCCGGGGTGCCGGAACCGGGAGTGATTGGTTTGGCGGGTGTGGGCGTCATCACGTTGTTCCGCCGGCGCGGAAGAAGTTAGGCAACGCGGTTTGGCGGGGGGCTTCCTGTACAATCTGCCGCCTATGGCCGAGCTGGCACTGGCGGTGTTTCGCAAATACGCGGGGATGATCGCTCCGTTCCTGGGGCGGGGATCTGAATTCACGGGCACATCCGAAGGGGCGACATCCATCCAGGTGGAGCGAGGGATGGTACTGCCGCTGATGCTCAACGAGGTCACCGCTGACGGGTTGGCGCGGGTGGAGCGCCTGATTGAGGTGACGCGCGGCGGGCGATTGGACACGATTGCGATTGTTGATCGATTGGGTCATCACCGGCCGATCTACAGGCCGCTGCTGGTTTACGCGTGGTTGTCGGCGTTTGGTTTGCAGTATGAGGATTTGCCGCGCAGTGAATTTGGCCGCTGGGAGGAGGCGCTTCGGGCGTGGAGCGATCTGCTGGAGGCGGAGCTGGGGGAGATTGGCTGGGACCAGACATCCGCATGGGCCGGCCGGGGGAGCAGCGCGAGCGAGGCGTGTTGGATCGCAGCGGCATTGCATCGGGCGGGGAAGGTTTATGTGAGGGATGTGTGGCTGGACCTGGCTTCGGATTTGTTTGGAAAGGTTGTGAAATCGCAGCAGCCGTCGGGGGCATTTCTGGAGGTGACCAAGGCCGACAGTCCCGAGGCGAGATGGTTCGATGAGCTGGCCATGTTGCACGCGGCGGCGGCGTATGCGGTGATGGCGGAGGACCGGACGGTTGCGGCGGCGGTGAAGCGGAATACGGAGTTTCATCTGGGAGAAACGCAGCCGGATCATGCGACGAGCCAGCCATTCGGGTTGTTCGCGTTTATCTGGAATCAGGAGACGCGGTCGCTGGCGGATCAGCTAATGCACAATGTGTCAACGAATCCGGGAGATGGGGTGACGCAGATTCTGCTGGCGGATGTGATGCAGTGTTTGCGATTGTTTGGAGTGTAAAGTAGGGAAGTCCGGCACAGCCGGACCTACCATGAGCAGGCAAAACGTGTAGGCTATTGTCATGGCTGAACAAACTCAGGAGCTGCCGGCGGAATTGATGGAGGTCTTGCGCTGCCCGCTGACGCGGAGTCGATTGCGGCAGGAAGGCGAGTGGCTGGTGGCCGAGGCAGGCGGTTTGAGATATCCGATTCGAGATGGGTTTCCGGTGCTGCTGGTGGAGGAGGCAAAGGTTCCCACACCGTTTGCGTCGCTGGAGGAATTCAAGACGCGGTATCGGGCACAGATCCCGGATTGAGCGATGGGAGAGAACCCTTCAACCCCCCCACCGCCGCGGCAGCTCGATTATGGCTCCGATGGAGTGGATGGAAGAAAGCCGACGGTGGGATCGAGGTTGCTGCTGGCTCTGGTGTGGGGGCTGGGGCTGGTGTCGTGGGCGGTCTGGCTGGCGATTATTATTTATGTGTTTATGAGGTTTGTGGCGTAAGGGGATTTGCGATTTCAGATTTGCGATTGGCGATTTGATCAGACGACTTCACGCCTCGCGCAGGTGATAGCTCTTGATGGTTGTCTGCTGGAAATCGGGGTATGCGCCGATGTCGTGTTCGGCGAGGTCCAGGCCGTCGAATTCGTCGGCTTCCTTGGCGCGAAGTCCGACGGTGGCTTTCAGTACAAGAAATAAAGCGGCGGAGAGGATGAGGGTGAGCGCGGCGATCGCGGCCAGGCCGAGAAGCTGGATGCCGATCTGTTTCATCCGCGCGGGGAAGGTAAGTCCACCGGCCAACGCGCCGGCCGCGAAGATGCCCCAGATGGCGCTGACGGCGTGGATGGCGATGCCGCTGGTGGGGTCATCGATTTTCCAGGTCAGGTCGATGTGAATTGCGGCGAGGGGAACCACAATTCCCGCCACAGCGCCGATGAAAACGGCGAAGAGATTGATGGTGTTGGGCGAGGCGGAAATCGCAACCAGCGCGCTCAGGAATCCGACGTACATCAGATGAATATCAGCTTTGCCGTAGCGGAAGAAGCACAGCAGCAGACTGGCCGCTCCGCCGGCGGCGGCGGCGAGAAGAATATTGCCGGCGGGGGCGAGGAGGTCATCGACGGTGGAAATTGACGACATGCCCAGCACGGTCGGCACCCAGCCGATGAGCATGAGCAATGTGCCGATGGATGCGAGGGGAACGCTGTGGCCGGGGATGCCGTTGGAGGAGCCATCGCGGTTGTATTTGCCGTTGCGCGGGCCGATGAGAATGGCGGCGACGGCCCCGCACAGGCCGCCGGTGAGATGGAGGATGGATGCGCCGCCGCCGTCGATGTAGCCCAGGTGCCTGAGCCATCCGGTTGACCAGCGGCCGATGATCGGGACCAGAAGAGCACCGATGAGAATCGATACAGCCAACATGGGAAAGAACTTGGATCGTTCAGAAGCGACGCCGGTAACGATGCCGCTGGCGATCAGGGTTACACAGATCACGAAGAAGGCGCTCCGCACGGAGAAGAGCAGATGCGGGTCGAGAATCTTCGGCGAGGAAAACAGAATCGCGTTGCCGACGGCCCAGAAGCCGAGTGTCGCAAGGCAGATGTCACAAACCGAGCGAATGAGGGTGCTACAGGAATTTTTTGAGCGGACCATTCCGGCGGCATGAACGGCCATGCCCAGACGCAAGAGCAGCGCGCCGATCCCATATAGAATGAACATTGTCAATCCTTCCCGGGGACAGGTTAACCGCCATGGGTGTCTTCTTAAAGCGCTGATACACTTGCGCCCATGATCAGGCGGAAGATGGGGGATTCGTTTTTTCTGTTTGCACAGGATGATCATGCGCAATTGAGCGGCCAGCTTGCGGCACACCATGGGAATCGCTGGTTTTCGCGGCCGGACCCGCCTGAGGCGACGGTGTCGGCGGTGGCTCTGCATGATTGCGGGTGGCCGTTGCATGATGATCGGCCGACGCTGAACAAAGATGGCGTGCCGCTGGATGTTTTTGAGACGCCGCTGGAGATTGCGGTCGCGGTGTGGCAGGCGGGAGTGGATCGGGTGGCCGACGAGGATCCATATACGCAATTGCTGGTGAGTTTGCACGTGCTGGGATTGTCCGGATTCGCGGCCAGTCATCAGCATGGCCGGCGCGAGCAGTTTGAGCTGAACAAATTTCAACACCGGCAGATCGAGAAGCAGGTGGAGTTGCGGAAGCGATTGGGAATGGCCCTGGATGTGCCGCTGAAACTCGGGCTGGCGGTGAAGACCAATATCGCGGAGGAAGAGAAGCTGCGGCGCAATCACAACATCGTGCAGACGATGGATCGCATCAGCCTGGGGCTTTGCTGCACCGAATTGGTGTTTCCAAAGATCGAAGGGATTGTTCCCCGGCCGGGGGGAGCGCCGGTGACGCTGAATTTCGGCCGCACCGATGATTTTGCGCTGCGGGTGGAGCCGTGGCCGTTTGATGAGCAGAAGATTGAGCTGGAGATTGCGTATCGGGCGGTGGCGGCCGGGCCATACGCGGATGTGGAGGAATTTCGCGCGGCGTACTCGGATTCGCGGCCGCTGCGGATGAAGATGAGAGTGCATGCATGATCCTTGCGGAGCGCTTGCGATAACCCTTAGGATGCGGCGGTGAAACGATCCTTCCTTTTATTGCTCCTGGTTCTCCCCGCGTGTACGCAAGACCAAAAGCGGTCGTTTGAGATCTCCATCCGCAATGAGACGGCCAACCCGCTGTCGGTTGGACTGGTGAAGAATGGGCCGCCGACGGAGGAGGGATGGATGGCGCCGCACGATGTGGCGATCATGGCCCCGCAGTTGTCGGATCGAAAATGGGGCCTGGTGATTACGCCGGGGGAAACGAAGGTGATGGGGCCGCACGTGGGGAATTTTGCGCCAGGTGTGCAGGCGATTTTGAGGATTTACGCGGGGACGCCGACGATCGAGGAGATGATTGCGTTTCCCAGAAACGATCCGGAGCGGCTGGATATTTATTTGTGGCCGGGGAAGAGTGCTTACGTGATTCGCAATGTTGGTGGGAGACTGGATTATCAACGCGCTGAGGAAGCGCGATAGGGGAAGGCGATTGCATGAGTCATGTCGAGCACAAGGAAACGTCGGCGGGAATTCAGGCGCGCTGCGCTGTGATCACCCTCAGCGATACGCGCAGCGAGGCGACGGATACCAGCGGAGCGAAGATAAAGGCGCTGCTGGGGGCCGAGCACCATCTGGTCAGTTACTATTCGATCATTCCGGATGATGCACAGCGGCTGGGGATGATGCTGGAGGAGCTGATTTCAAGCGGGGATGTGGATGTGATTTTGACCAATGGGGGGACGGGGATTTCGCGGCGGGATCATACGATTCCGGTGGTGGAGAAGCACCTGACCACGGTTTTGCCGGGATTTGGGGAGCTGTTTCGCATGCTCTCGTATCAGCAGATCGGCAGCAGTGCAATGATGTCGCGGGCGGTGGCGGGGATCGCCAGGGACAAACTGGTTTTCGCGCTTCCGGGATCGACGGCGGCGGTGGAATTGGCGATGACGAAACTAATCCTGCCGGAACTGGGGCATTTGCTGGGGCAGATGAGGAAATAGTGCATGTATTTCCCGGATCTGTCGCCATACCAGTATCTAGAAAGGGAGGCGGCGGAGTCGCCGGCGCTGAATGTGGGATGGCTGGACTTGGAGCATGATTACCCGAAGGGCGAGGTCTCGGCCCAGGCACTGGAGCGGCTGCGCCAAGAATGCTCAGCGCAACTGGTGAACCATATGCGCGGGTGGCATGCTTGCGAGTTTTGCCGGCCAGGTTTTTTCAAACGTTATCGCCAGCCGACTATCGAGAGCTCCAGCGGCAAACCAATTATGCTCGGAAGTGCCGAGATTCGCGTTAAAGGAAAAGATGGCAAGGTTTACGCAGCGCCGAATCTGATTTACCACTACGTGGAAAAGCATCAGTACCGTCCGCCCGAAGAATTTCTGGAGGCATTGCTGAACGGTTGAAGGTTTACGCGCCGGCGGGGCTTTTTGAGGCCAGGGTATTTTTGCGGGGATCGGTGGCGGAGATGATTTCGCTCACGCCTTTTTGGTTGAAGCCCTTGAAGCCATCGTTGCGCTCCAGGTTTTCCAGATGAGAGCCGATGGCGCCTTCCTCGCGGAACTGGCGGGCCTGGGCTTCGGTGATTTGGCCTTTCTTGAGCAGCGCGGCGATGCGATCTTCCGAGACATCCCAGCGCTCGCCCTCGGTGAAGGCCTGGCGGAGGTGGGGGAAGTCGGTGAAGGGTTTCATGGTGCGGACGCCGGCCTCGCGCTCGAGCTGATCGCGCAGGGCCTCGAAGTCGAACTGTGCTTCCAGGTGATGCATGCCGGCCTGGAGGAAGGATTCGCCATGAAGCGCGCCCCAGAGGCCGACGGTGCCTAAATCACGCCGCTCGGGCAGGGACTGGTGAGCGAAATCGTTGAACAGCTCATCGGGAGCGAGATCGACATCGTTGAAGGTGATGATCCTGGTCGTGGGTTGTTCCATCACCTGCGCGCCCCAGCCGGCCTCGCGTCCGGCGTAAAATCGCTCGCGGATTGCAAACCCCAGCTTCTCCCAAAGCCGAACCAGCGCGGCGAAATGCCGGCGCGAGCAGCGATAGGTGTGGTGATCGTGATTGGCCCAGCCGAGGCCGAGGCAATCCTGGCGGGCCTTTTGGACCTGGGCAGCGCGATTGCGCCGCTGCCAATATTCGCGCTCGGCGGCGAAAAAGAGGTCGCAGGTGCGATCGACGCCGATCTCGGCGATGGCGGCATCGACCAGGCGATGGGCCCATGCAAATCCAGCTTCATCCTCCGGGAAGCTCCGATTGCGGCGGCGAAAAGCTTCCTGATGCCTGAGCACCGCGGCGGATTGATGGTCGGTCCAGGGCGGGACGTCAAATCCCGCGTGGCCGTGACGCTCAATGGCCAATAATTCGGCTTCATCATCATGAAAAATCTTTGCCATCCGCAATGGAGCAAGCGGAGGGCCCTCGATGGCTTCGTGAGCGCACTGCTGCCAGATCACCAGAAAATCGGCGACGGATTCGACTTTGATGGCAGCGCGAAGCGGCCCGCCATCGGTGAGGTTGATCACAGGAAATATTCCCTGTTCCTGGATGAAACATTGTTCAGCGCCGGGGAGTGAAGTTTCGATGAAACCGGCCGAGTTTAGTTGTTGTTCGAGCTCGGCGGAGTGGGGGAAGGCGAAATGGTCGATCCAATCGACGAGCCGGGTGCCGGTTTCATCGCGCATGCGCTCGCCCAGACGGGCGGTCTGGGGGGAGCGCGAGCGGAACTGCGCCAGAAGCTCATGGACGAGCTGCTGGGCGCGCGGCTGCGGTTGCCAGGCAAATTCCTCGAGCACTTTTGCATTCATCGGCATCGAAACCTCCCTGTCTGATAAAAGTCACAGCCGCACGCGAATTGGGCCGATAGAATAGTATATTCCGGGCAAGGGGGTTTGGGAGATTTCGATGCATTCTGTGTTACTCGTGGGAGCTGGAAAGATCGGGACGGCCATCGCGCGGTTTTTGTCCGCGTCGGGCGATTATGACGTTCTGGTGGCGGATCAGGACCAGCAGGCGCTCAACCGCGTCGGCAAGATTGCGGACGTGCAGCTCATGCAGTTGGATGTCGGCAATCCGGCGGCGCTTTCGCGGGCCATGTCGGGGCGGCAATCGGTTGTTTCCGCCGTTTCGTTCAATGTCAATCCCACGATTGCCCAGGCGACACTGGAAGCCGGCGCGAGCTATTTCGATCTGACCGAGGATGTGGCAACGACAAAGGCGATCCGCAAAATCGCCAAACAGGCCGCCCGTGGGCAGGTTTTCATGCCTCAGTGCGGGTTGGCGCCCGGATTCGTCTCCATCGCGGCCAATCATCTGGCCCAGGGGTTTGAGCGGTTGGAAGAGGTGCGTTTGCGCGTGGGGGCGCTGCCGCAGTTTCCGACGAATGAGATGAAATATAACCTCACCTGGTCCACCGATGGCCTGATTAACGAATATGGGAACCCGTGCGAGGCGATTCACGAGGGGAAGATGCTCGAAGTACTTCCCTTGGAGGGGCTGGAGCACTTTTCACTCGATGGCGTGGACTATGAGGCGTTCAACACCTCCGGGGGCGTCGGCACCCTGTGCGAAACGCTCAAAGGCAAGGTCCGGACGCTGAATTACAAGACGATCCGCTATCGCGGCCACCGCGATTTGATCGCATTCCTGATGAACGAACTGCGGCTGAACGATCGCCGGGCGCTCCTCAAAGATATTCTCGAGCATTCGGTCCCGATGACGCCACAGGATGTGGTGCTGATCTTCTGCACCGTCTCGGGAATGAAAAATGGGCACCTCACGCAGATTACCGATGCCCGAAAAATTTACGCCGGCGAGTATATGGGGCAGCGCTGGAGTGCGATTCAGATGACCACGGCGTGCAGTCTCTGTGCGGTAGTTGATTTGCACGCCAGCGGGCGGCTGCCGGAGAAGGGTTTTGTACGGCAGGAGCAGGTGGAATTGGAAGAGTTTTTGGAGAATCGGTTTGGCAAGGTGTATGCGTGCACGCCGCAGGATCTGGTGGTGAAGACGGGGTCGGCGGTGAGGACTTGAGGTATAATCCTGGTATGGCGAGCATCACCACAAGCGTGCCGTCGCAGCATGTGCCACCGCTCCAGAATGGGGATCGGCTGACGAGGCCGGAGTTTGAGCGCAGATTCGATGCGACGCCAGATCTCAAGTTTGCAGAACTAATCGAAGGGGTGGTGTACATGCCGCCGCCGATTTCTCACGAATTTCACAGTCGGCCTCATTTGCAAATGTGCAGTTTCGTAGGGGCATATATCATCGGAACACCGGGGATCGATGGTGGCGACAGCGGCTCGATTCGGCTGGATCTGGACAATATGCCCCAGCCGGACACTTACCTGTTTATTGAACCCGGGCGCGGCGGCCAGGCGCGATTGAGCGACGATGGTTACGTTGAAGGCGCTCCCGAGTGGATAGGGGAGGTTTCCGCAAGCACTGCCAGTTACGACCTGCATGCGAAGCTCAACGTTTATCGTCGGAACGGAGTGCAAGAACATCTAGTGCTCCATCGCACCTAAAGTTTCGGGTATAGCCGGCGGAGTTTGATCCGGGCGTCGGCGGTCTTGAACTGCCAGTCGATTTTCGTTTTCGCTTTGTTCCGCGTTCTCTCCCAGGCGCCGGCCTTCTCGATCAGATCG
>JBGPEF010000142.1:0-10849 GCA_041482675.1 Tepidisphaeraceae bacterium
ATGATCATCGCAAGACGACATGGAGGGGCCGGCGCGCTGGCGGTGGTGGCGCTGACCTTGATCGCCTGCGCTACGGCGATGATTTGCTGGTGGCATACGCGGCAAACCACGGCGGCCAATGCGCCGACGGTGGTGGTCAGCGGCGATACGGCGGGAACAATGGTGGCCGCCGGTTGCACGGCAAAAGATTCCGGCGGGCTGGCCCGGCGCGGAACCTATCTGGCGGAGCTCCGCAAACAGGGCGACGTGATTTATCTCGATGCCGGCGGCGCGGCGGGTGGGACATCGGCATATCAAAAGATGAAGTTCGAAGCGATCCTCGAAGGGGAGCGGGCCATGGGGATCAATGCGCACAATCTGGGCAAGGCCGAGCTGGCGATGGGGGCGGAGTATCTGCGCGAGCTTCAATGGCGGCTCCATTTTCCGTTCATATCCGAAAATGTCCGCGACTCGGCCGGGAAACGGCTCATTGAAGATCGGCGCATCATCGAGGTGGGCGGCGTGCGCGTGGGCGTGATCGGGGTGGCGTCAACTTTGTATGGGGCGCCCGGAATTACCATCGACGATCCCCGCCAGGCGGTGCTGGATGCGGCCAGCGCGATGAAGGGGCACTGCAATTTGATCATCGTGCTGGCATCGATGCCCCAGCAGGAGCTTAGGGACCTCGCTTCGAATCTGCCTGAGATTGATGCCGTGATCGGCGACGGCAGCGCCACGGCGATTGTGCCCAAAGCCGTGGGGGCGACGATGCTGGCCTCGACTTCCAGAAACGGCAAATCCCTGGTTGAGCTGCGCGTTCCGGCGGGGCGGAGCCAGGGAGCGTGGGAAGGGAAGCTAATCGAGATGACTCCCGCGATTGCCGACGATTCCGCGCAATTGACCAACGTGCGGCGGTATTTGAGCATGCTGGAGGAAAGGGATTTTTCCCAGCGGCAGAGCGACGTGGCGGTTTTGCCCGAGCTGTTTTCCACCAATTGGCGCACCGCCGGCAGCGCTGCGTGTTTGAAATGTCACGTGACCGAATACGACAGTTGGATCGGCTCAAAACACGCCCGCGCCTTTGCGAGTTTGCAGGAGAAGGGCTTTCACGTCGATTCGCAGTGCCAGCGCTGCCACACCACCGGCTTTGGAATCAGCGGCGGTTTTGCTACCGCGCGGCAAAGCGGGACGAGCGAATTGGCGGCCGTGGGCTGCGAGAGCTGCCATGGGCCCTCGGCCGCTCACGTGAAGGATCCGAAGCGGCAGACGAGCAATCGTCTGGCATTCGATCAGTGCGTGAGCTGCCACGACGCGGAACACAGCCCCAATTTCAAATCGGCGGTGTCCTGGGAAGCAATTAAGCACGGCAAATCGAGCCCGCCGGGCTTCGGCCGGCGATGAGCGCGCTGCGATCGATCAACACACGCGCTGCGGTAGACTAAAACCAGTATGGCGATGCGGGCCGGGGCATTCTGGCTGATTCTGTTTATTCTGCGAGTCGCGGCGGCGCAGCAGCTTCCGGGTTTTGATTTCAAGGATGCGAAAACGGCCGAGGGGTGGAAGGCCAATCGGAATGTCACCGATTTGAAGGCCACGGGCGAAGGTCTGTTGCTCAAGATCGATGGGCCCGATCCCTTCATCACCGGCCCAGCGCGTGATTATCCGCCGGGGGTGCTGCTGTGGCTGCGGATGCGAATCAAAAGCGAGCAGGGGGGTGCGGCGCAGGTGTTTTATTACAAGGACGGCCCGCGCGAGGAGCAATCGGTCAAGGCAGCGGTGACGGCCGGTGAATGGGAGGATTTGCGGCTGCCGCTGCCGGCGCTGGGGAAGGGCTATCACCTGAGGATTGATCCGCCGGGAAATGGGGGGAAGACGATTATCGCGCGGGTCGCCTTCGAGCCGCGGGATATCCTCAAGGCCCCAAATTGGCCAGCCCCGGCAGCGCCCACGCTCAAACCCGATTCGCCTTCCATGAATGTCGGCCAGCTTGAGTTGATTCACTCATCCAATGAGTTGGGCGGCTTTGTGGTGAAGGTGGCCGGCGAGCCAATGGCCATCGGGGGCAATCACGGGCTGATCGGCTATGTGCATCAGGGCAAACTGAAATGGATTGATCTTCACCGAGTGGCGAAGACGGAGGCGAACCTTGGTAATGGGTGGATCGAGGCCCGAGCCGCTTTCACCGATGAGGACGGCGCCGAGTGGAAGATCGCCCAGGCATTCTCTTCCTCCAACGGCAACTTCGCGATAGAGGTGCAGACGGTTGTGACCACGAGCCAGGATCGACTTGTTGCGCACCTGCCGCTGCTCTTTTTATTCCCGGGCGCTGATTCATTCGGCGAGAAGAAGACCCAGGCGATATTCCCCGGCCTGGAATATCTCGACAAGGATGAGCCCAGCAGCTCCGAGGCCGACATCGAAGGGCCGGGCTCGAAACGCCAGGTGCCGGATTCAGCGAAGATCACCGTGCCGCTGATGAGCATCGCGGCCAACGGGCGCTACCTCGGCTTGATCTGGCAGCCCTCCGATCGCATCTGTGCTGTCTTCGACTCCCCCGATCGGCTCTACAAATCCGGCGGACACGCGATGGGGCTGCTCTTCCCCGGATCAGACCCCACGCAGCGCAGCGAAGGCAATCTGATGCCCGGCGACGGCACGATGCTGCGAGCGAAAACGCTGCTGTCGCTGCGTGCGACCATCGTGGGCGGCAGCGGCCAGAGCGCCATTCCCGCGCTGTGGGATTATCACTTTTTGAATGGACTGCCCAAGGTCCCCGCGGCCGCGCCTCTTTCGGATTACGTGCGGCTGGGCGCTGCCGGCTGGCTCGATTCGAAAATCGGCGAGCAGGGTCTGTTTCGACATGCTTATCCCGGCCAATTCAATGCCCATCCGGCCGCCGACGCGGTGGTGATGATGGATTGGCTGGCAGCGCGCTGCGATGACAAGGCGCTGGCGGCGAAATTGACTGAAGGAAGTAAATCGGCCCGGGCGCGGCTGGCGAATGCAGATTGGTCGTCCGCCGTCGGTCATATCCGCACACCAGCGCCGGCGCTGCTGCTGGGTGACGCCAATGAGGCGGCGACACGCGCTGGGCGGCACGGCTGGGAACTCCTGAAGCGGTTTTCGGGCGATGGTTCGGTGAAATATGAGCCCGCGGGACTGCTGGATTATGGCCGGACGCATTTTGCGAAGGATGCCAACGGGTTGACGGCCAACATCGTGGCCGACGTGCTGGACGCCGGTGTCTTCTCCGGTGATCGAAAGCTGATCGATGAAGGTTTGCTGCAACTGCGGGCGCTCGACAAATTCAAAAACACAGTGCCGCGCGGCGCGCAGACCTGGGAAATTCCCCTGCACACGCCGGATATTCTCGCCTGCGCCCATCTCGTTCGCGCCTACACCCTGGGTTACCAGATCACCGGCGACAAACATTTTCTCGAACAGGCCAGCTATTGGGCGTGGACGGGCATGCCGTTCGTTTATCTGCACAATCCGGCCGGCAAATCCATCGGCCTCTATTCGACCATCGCTGTTTTCGGTGCGACGCAATGGAAAGCTCCAAATTGGATGGGCCAACCAGTGCAGTGGTGTGGGCTGGTTTATGCCGATGCGCTCTATCGACTCGCGCCGCTCGATCCGATGAGCCCGTGGCAACAGTTGGCCGATGGAATCACCGCCAGCGGAATTCAGCAAACCTGGCCGGTGGGCAGCGATCTCGATCGGCAGGGATTGTTGCCTGACTCGTTTATGCCCCGCCGGCAGATGCGGGTGGATGTGTGCATCAATCCGGGCACGCTTCAGGTCCCGGCCGCGCGCTTTTACCGCCAGCCGCCGATTTATTCGTTTCACGACTTCATGGATCTTTTCGTACACGTCCCGGGAGAAGTGATCAAGTCGGAGGAGGACAAAGGTACGCTGTGGCTGCGGGTCCGGCCGTGTACGAACAGCGCATACTCAGTTTTAATCTGCGGTTTCAAACAGCCCCCCAGAGTGACGATCAACGCCGCTCCGCCCCTCGCCGACGCCGTCAAATTCATCAAGGATGACGGCCGGCTGATTCTCCGCCTCACCGGCGAATCATCGATCCTGCTCGACGACCTGAAATAGCAACGGCCCCGGCCCGGCACACCCGCCTCTACCCCTCTCTCACCTCATCCGCTACAACATCCTCAAAGTGCGCAACTTCCTCCAACCCATCCTCGACTGGTGGGAAAAAATCACCACCCGCACCCCCAGCCAGGATGCCCTCGCCGACCGTGGCGAAAACGCCGCCTCCCGTTTCCTGCGCGATCTGGGATACAAAATTATCATCCGCAACTACCGCTCAGCCCTGGGCGAAATCGACATCATCGCCCGCGACGGCGACACGCTGGTTTTCGTCGAGGTCAAAACCCGCGCCTACGACGATCCGACGCCCGAAGAACAGGTCAACTCCGCCAAGCAGCACCAGATCACCAAGGCCGCCAAGGGCTACCTCACCCGCTACGGCTCCCCTCAACCCCCAGCGCGCTTCGACGTGATCGCCGTAATCTGGCCCACCGGCCGCGATCCCCAGATCCGCCACATTCAAAATGCCTTCGAAGCGACTTTCTAGGAATTTTCGATTTTCGATTTTCGATTTTCGATTGAAAAGATGATCGACTCCCACTGCCATCTAACCTACGAGCCCTTGGCAAAACAATTGCCCGATGTTCTCGCTCGGGCCGCTTCCGCCGGCGTCAGCCACATGATCACCATCGGCACCGACCTCGCCGACGCCCAGCGCGCCATCGAGCTTTGCCGCGCCCACGACAACATCCGCTGCTCCATCGGCATTCACCCCCACAATTCCGACAAGGCCCAGGATGATGACGTCCAATGGCTCCGCTCCCTCCAGCAATCGCCATCGGTCCTGGCACTTGGCGAAATGGGCCTCGATTATCACTACAACTTTTCCCCCCGCCCCCGCCAGGCGCAGATTTTCACCGCGCAGCTACAACTGGCCAAGGAACTCAATCGCCCCATCGTCATCCACAACCGCGAAGCCACCGATGATTGCCTTTCCATCCTCAAAAACTTCCCCACCATCCGCGCCCTCTTTCACTGCTTCACCGGCTCCCCCGATGAAGCGCGAAAAATCCTCGACCAGGGCCATCTCCTGGGCTTCACCGGCATCGTCACCTACAAAAAATCCGAGGAGCTGCGCGAAGTCGTCAAATTCACCCCCGCCGGCCGATTCGTCGTCGAAACCGACTCCCCCTATCTCTCCCCCGACCCCGTCCGCAAGCAGAAAGTCAACGAACCATCGTTCGTAATGCACACCGCCCGCCTCATCGCCGAACTGCGCAACATCTCCCTTGAGGATCTGGATCGAATCACCACCGAAAACGTCTCACGTCACTTCGCCTGGAAATGATCCCCCCCTGAACGGCACCACGAACAACAAACTACAAACCACAAACTACCCCTGAAGCGATATGCTCGCTTCCATCTTCTCACTCGGCGCCGGCACATCCAGCCCCTTCGCCACCGCCGCCGCCTTCTGCTTGCCCAACTGATCCAGCAGCATCGCCCAGGTCTCGCGCTGGTATTTCAAAATCCCAATCGCCTCATCCAGCGAGGCCGTGTCATGCCGCACATTCGCCTCGATCAGTTTCCGGTAGGCGTAGGTGTATAGCGCCGACAATTTCCCGCACAAATCCGGCTGCACGTCATGCTTCAGCGAGCACGATATCTCCAGCAGGATCTTCTGCACCTTCGAAATCAGGTTATAGGTCTGCTCGAAATTCTTCTCGATCAGCGCCACCCGCGCCTGCTCGCAAAATCGCAGCGCCCCGTCAAACAGCATCATCTGAAGCTGCTCCGGCGTCGCCGTCAGCACCTTGGTGCGCAGATATTGATTCGCGGCCTGCCCAGTCATACCACTAACTATCGGCTTCCCACCACCCCATCCTCCACTGGCTAAGCGCTACTGCCTATAGCGGCTTGACCCCCGTGAACGAGGTCAACGCCGCCTGCTGCGACTGCAATCCCGAAATCACCACCTCCAGATTCCCAAACTGCCTCTCCAGCCTCGCGCGCTTGGCCGTCAAAAGCTTGTCCAATTGGTCCATGCGATCCTGAAACTGCGTCGCCTTCTTGTCCAGCGTATCGTTCTGCCGCGTGATCACCCCGCTCACCGGATCGATCAGCTTGTTGATCCGCTTGTCCAAAACCGCCCCCATGCCCTTATCGGCCGTGACAAACAGATTCCGCACCGAATCCGCATCCTTCGCGTAGGCGGCCCTGAACTTGTCCTCATCCACTTCCAGCTTGGCCCCCGACACCGTCTTCAACCCCACCTCCGACAGCATCCGGTATCGCCCCGCCCCGCTCACCACCGTCTGCACCGCCGCATACAGCTCGCTCTCCACCTGCTGCACCGTCGATTCTCCCAGCAGCAGCCCACGCTTGTGGCTCTCCGCGTCATAGCTGGTCAGTTCGTGCAGCCTGTCCACCATTCCGTTGAAATTGTCGGCAAACCTCTTCAGCTCGCTCAGCACCGAATCGGGATTATCGCTGACGCTCACGCTCACCGGCTGGCTGCTCGCGCCATGCAGATCGATGGTTACCCCCTTGATCACATTGGTAAGCTGATTCGTGCTGGAGGTGATGATCAGCGGCTCGCTCCCGCCGGCCGCCCCATAAAACACCACCGCATCCTGCGCTTCCACCAGATTTCGCGTCTGCACCCCGCTCGCCCCCGCATCAAACACCCCCCGTCCCGCCCGCCCCGTATTCCGCGCTGCCAGCGACAGCCGAAACGGCGAGGCGCCCGATCCATCGTTGATGATGCTCGCGGTAACCCCAAATCCCAGCTCGTTGATCTTCGTCTGCACGCTGCTGAGCGTATCCAACGCTGTCACCGCAATCGTCTTCTCCCACGATCCATCCAGCGTCGTCCCGCTCGCCGTCCCCAGAATATTCAAATCGGCGGCCGTCTTTCCGCCATCCTCTTCGACCTTCATCGCCACACCACCTCCGGCCGAATCGGTGAGCAAAAGCCCATCGCCATTGGCGTTGATCGTCGCCGTTATGGAAATCCCCTTCGAGTTGATCTCATCGATCACATCCTGGATCGTCACTTCATTCCCCTGCGACAGATCCACCTCCGAGGATATCCCCTGCGAATTGGTCATCTTGAATTTCCCCGGCGCAACCCCCGCTCCGCCGTTGAAGCTGGACAGCAGCGTATTGGCCCCCACCCACTGTCTCTGCAAATTCACCCCTTTCACGCTGGCCAGCGCCGTGGAAAACGTTCCGGCAATCCCCAACTCCGCGGCCGTCGTCGAGGAATTGTCCGCGATGACCAGATTTCCCGTTCCCCCCGTCGTATCCTTGATCTCAATCCCGTTTCCCGACTCCTTCAATGACGCCGTGAGCCCCAGCCCGCTGTCGTTGATCACCTCCAGCACATCCGCCACCGTCTTAGCGCCCGAAAAATCAAGCGTCACCGGCGCGCCGCCGGAGCGATGGGTGAAATCCACCGTCCCCAGCGACAATCCATTCCCCCCGCGCAGGCTCGACAGCAGCACACTGTTAATTGAAGCAATCACATCCCGCCCGCCGATCACCGTTCCCACCGCCGCCACATCGATTCCCAGGTCATGCGCGGCCAGCGAGCTATTGAGCGCACTCACCGCCACCGTTCCGCCTCCGCCCGTCGTATCGGTCAGTCTGATCCCGTTTTCTCCGCTCACCACCGACGCCACCACCGTGCCGCCCGTGGCCGTATTGATCGCATCAATCACCGCCCCAACCGTCGTCAATCCTTTCACCGTCACGTCGTGGGTTGCCCCATTCGCATCGGTGATCTGCAAATCCGCCGCCCCGTTCGCATTTCTGACGCCTCTCCCATCATTCAGCTCCGCCGTGGCAGTCAGCCGCCCGACATAATTGATATCGCTCCCCGTCAACGTCGCGACATTGCTCGACCCCGCGATTCCCAAATCCGCCGCCGCCGTCCCGCCGCCCAGATCGGTGATGATCAAATTGGAGATCGACTGGCCGGTCAAATCCGTGATCACCAGTTGGTCCCCCGACACCGCTGCCTTCACCGAAATATCCAGCGAGGTGTTGATCTTCCGCACCACATCATCCAGCGAATAGGCCGACGAAATATCGACCACCCCCGTGTTCCCCGACCGGTCGGTGATCCGAAACGCCCCGCGCGAAACGCCTTCTCCGCCATTCAGCTTCGACAACACCGTCTGCGATGAAATCTCCCCGCCGCCCATCTCGATCGTGACCGTTCCCGCCCCCACCTTCTGGCTCGCCGTGTCGCTGAATCCCGCGCTCACCGACTGCTGCGCGCTGACCAGCCTCGCCACCTGGAATTGAAACGTCCCCTTGCTTGCTCCCGCCGCCGCGCTGGCCGTCAGCACACTCTCATCGGATGTGCTGGCCGTCGCCTGCTGAAACGTCGTCGCCTTCTTGAATGCCGTCGCCGAGAGCCGAATGCTCGTCAGCCGCGCTGCCAGATCGGTGTAGGCCAGCCGCTGCGAGTTGGCCGCATCCATGCGGTTTTTCAGGATGACCTTCGGCTGCGCTTCCAGCGACATCAACTGATCGATGATGTCTTTCGTCGGGAATCCCGACGCAAGGCCAACTCCAGAGCTAATTCCTGCCATAAGCGCACTCTCTGCGCGACAACGCGCATACTTTCTCCTTCGTTATCGGAACTTGGCCCCCATTTCGTGAACCCGCTATCTTCTATCTTTTATCTTCTATCCTCTATCTCCTATTTCCCCGCCTCCACCACCTCAAACGTCTTCCACCCCAGCCTCTCCGCCACTTCTTTGGGAAATTTCCACCCCTCCGCATCGCCCGTGATCACCCTCACCTTGCATTTTTCCGCCGCCATTGCCGCCGCCACCGGCACATCCATCACCTTCAAAATATTTAACAACTGACACCCCGCCGCATGGCTCGCCGGCGCCCCCTGCAGCTCAATCTCCTTCACCGGCGATTCAAATAGCGAAGCATAAAGCGCAACCACCCCCATTTCCCCCGCCCCGGTCAACCGCAGGTCCGTCCCCGCCTCAATCGACCTCATCACCTGCATCGCCCGCCTCACGTCCCACACCCTCATCCCCTCCAGCGTCTGCCCAATCAGCCAGTATCTCCTCAAAATCTGCGTTCGCTTCTTCTCATCCACTCCCCACGCGCTCGGCCCCACTCCCCTCACCGCCAGATACGCCCCACTCGCCGGCCCATCGCCGGTAAACACTTCTCCCTTCCCCGTCTCATCATCCTTAAACGCCTCGGCAAACATCCCTCGCATGTTCCCCACAAACCCCTTCCATTCATTCTCCGATAGCACGTGCAGATTCATCCACTGCCGCTTGGCGCCATTCAATGACTCCACCAGATAAATCCTCGGCCGAACATCGGCCTCCGAGTTGAACTCGTAAACCCGCATCCGCCAACCATCCTTCTCGCTCCTGGCAATTTCCCTCACCTCCAACCCCGTCTCCTCCTTCGGCCAGCCCGCAAAAACCTTTTCCCGCAACCCCGCCATCATCTGCTCCCGCGTCTTCTTCCACCCCTCCGCCGTCGCCGGCACTTCCGCCATCGCCATCGGGATAAACGTCTCGGCAATCTTCAAATTAATCGAATCCTTCGGCTCCTCCCCGACCTTGAACACCCGCAGTTGTTCCGGCTCCAGGAATTTGCTCTCCGTCAACATCTGAATCGGCCCCAGATCATTCTTCAAAAATCGGTTGAACCATTTGAACGCCGGCAATTGAAGCTCCTGCGTGTCCTTGTGCGGCCCCTCGGTGATCAGCAGCCCCAGATTCTTCTCCGCCTTCTTCAACTTATAAATCCGCGCCACGCGCTGATGCAGCCGCTCGACTCCATCCAGCGGGAAAATCGTGTCCTTATCACTATTTGAAATCAGCAGCGGCCGCGGCGCAATCAAAGCCGCCACCTGCGCAAAATCCCACCGATATGTGTTGGTCATGAACATGCAATCACAATGCCCCTCGATCGTCCCATCCACGATGTGGTTCTGCATGTCGGTAATCCCCGCCACCGGCACCGCGCAGGCAATCCGATCATCCAGCGCCGCCGTCCACCACGAATACGCCCCTCCTCCCGACCGGCCGGTAATCCCGATCTTCGTCCCATCCACTTCCGGCCGGCTCACCAGGTAATCAATCGCCCGAATCGAATTCCACGCCTCCACCCCGGCCGGCGTGTATCCGCGCGACATCCACCACCACATCTTCTCCCGATACAGCCCGTGATGAATCCCCTCGATCTCTCCAAGCTGGAGCGTATCCAGCACGATGCACACATACCCGTTCTTGGCAAACCAAACCCCATGATGCTGATACGCCGTCTTGTTCCCAAACGACACATCCCCCTTCTTCACCTGCGAATGCCCGCACACATACACAATCGCCGGCAGCCGCCCCTCGATCTTTTTCGGCAGATACACATTCGCCGTCACGTACAAATGCGGCATCGACTGATAGTGCAGATTCTCCACCACAATATCCCCCATATCGATCTTGCCCGTGATCGTCGCGTTCAATTCCGTCTTCGCCGGCATCGGCCAGAGCCCCAGCATCTCCGCCAACTGCTGGCGATACTGTTCCTTCTTTGCGTTCCAATCCTCCAGCGTCTTCACATCCGCCAGGCACGCGCCCGCGATCTGCTGCGTCTGCGACCTGAAATACTCCTCCGGCCCCGCCGCCAGGCTCATCGCGCAGCACCCCAACACCACCGCCGCCATAATTGTCTTCATGAGTTTTCTCCGATTCCGCACATCATACCCGCACCCACCAAAGGCTTGTATTCCGTCTCCCTTTCACAGAGGGTAAGGCCGCAAATCCCTAAACATGCG
>JBGPEF010000143.1:0-10823 GCA_041482675.1 Tepidisphaeraceae bacterium
ACGCCCAACGAAGATGTGATCCAAGTCGTCGGCCTCTATTGCCCCTACCCCTACATGGATTCCGCCATCAGCCACTACAACTCTTCCTACGCCCGATCCCTCTGGGTCCCGGTTTATGGAACCGTCAATGAAGACAAATTCCTCCTCTTCCTCACCCTCGCCGGCCTGGCGCATTTGGGTGTCAGCGCCGCCATCCTCTGGGCCACCATCCGCCGCTTTGACCACATCGTCGAACGCGCCCCCCAGGAAACTCCGCTCGCTCCGGTCTTGCCCAACCTCAACCCAACGCCCGGATAATCGCTTTCCCGCCTCTCGTAGGGGCGGCTTCAGCCGCCGGATATGTGTTGAATCATCGTCACAACCTCAGCCATACCAACATCTTACCCAACATCATCCAACCCCCTTTCAACCTGACACGCCTCACCTCCCGCCTATGCAATCCCGGCACATTCCGAACCTTTCCCCGGCCGGCACCATACAAGTCTGAGCAAGTCGACGTACGGTCCGCTTTCCGCGGACGGGGCTCAACCGACGGACGTTCCGCATCGGCGGACGAATCGTGCCGGGCTGCTTTGGCGGCCACAGCCTCTTCTCCAGTACGCCGTTTGCGGGCTCAGTTGCACCGTTCAAGCCGGGAGCGCACGTTTATGGTGGAAGAACCCTTGTTTTATTCGATGGATGGGGCCACTCTCGGTAAAGACCTGCTGAAGGTTTTATGCCGAATCGCCCACGAAAAGGGGAGAGTCGAGATTACCAATTGCGATGGCAGCAGTTGTGTGATGATCAGTAAGGATGAGCTCGATTTAATCGAATCGGCGCTGGAGATCCTTTCAAACATGAATGAAGTGCGGCTGCTCCATGAAAAAGTGAAACACGTTTTGACGCTGGACGACGAAAGCCGGCCAATTCCATCCGTTCGGTTGGAAGCGATCGAGCAGACGGGGTGAGGCAGAAAAAATTTTGCTCTAAGCTGTGGATGCCGCGATTGGATTTTGCGCTGCGCCCACCTGCGCCGCCCTCCCACTCAAACAAAAAATCGTCTTCGACTTAAATCCCCCCGTCCACCCCTTCCCCTTCATCAAATCCCTCAGCCCCATCAGCATCGGCCATTTCCAGGGCAGCAATTCGGGCTCACTTTGCTTCACGAGATCGGTGGTCAGAATCCCATCTCGTTCGTACACCCGTTTTAGTTCTCCCTCGGCGTTGAGCCCCTCTTCGACGGCAAACTTCCGTCCCACTTCCGTCAAAACCTGCCGCGCATCCGCCTCGGTCAGTTTGAATTTCCCATCCAGCGAAATATCAAAGGTCAATACCAGCAATCCCCCGGGGCGCAGAACGCGGGCAAACTCCGCGACCGCGGCCGGATAATCGTCGGTGTGCTCCAGCACGGAAATACAGCACAGAATATCCATCTCCCCGTTGCCCACCGGCAGCTTCTGCAACAAACCCTCTCGAAAATCCACCCGCGAGTTGGGAACGGCCCGATTGATCCCGTCGAAGACTGGTTTGTAGGAGGCGTTGTAGTCCGAACAAAGCACCGACAGCGACGGAATCCTCTCGCAAAGAAAATAGGGGAAATAGGTCACCCCCGAGCCCGCATCGAGCATTTTAATCTGCCGATTTCCCATCTCCCGGGCAAAAGCGAGAACCCGCTCGGCCGCGAAGGGATATTCCCATCTGCGGCTCCACAATTTCAGGGGATTTCGGCTCCAGTAATACTTGCTCAGCGCCTGCTGATGCCTGGCGCGAAATTCATCGTGAAACTTCAGGTGCGTTGCAAATTCCCCGCACTTCACCATCTCCGCCACATCGCCCGCCAACGGTATCCCGGCTCGCATCTGCATTATGAACCACCTTGCACAGAATCATCCCGGCCCAAAACGCGGGACTATATCGGTGCGATGCGGCCGGTGCAAAATCGGTGCGGACGCCCTGCACCGCGGTTGGAAATGCTCACGCATTCCGCTCCAGCTCCATCGGCGCATGAGACACGAACCGCATCACCTCCATCCCGCACTCCGGACACTGTCGCGGGCTCTCGCGCAGGTCATAGCCGCAGTTGGGGCAGCGGTTGGCTTTTCGTCGCGCCTCCACGCGCCGAATCCCCATCGCCCAGGCGGCTATCCAGATCAGAGCGAGAGGGAGCAGCGCCGCGGCCGGAACTACACAGTAATTGCACTTGAGCATTCGGCCATCAACATGGCGCATCGTCGTCTCGCCCAACGCATAGAGCGGCTCCGAGCGATGGAGCCGGTCCTCAAGCTCCCAACGCACCGAGCTCCACTCGAGATGCTGCCGTCCCCCTTCCGGATCAACCTGAAGCACATTCATCACGCCCCCTTGCCGCGGCGGCGCTGGAACGTATTTCACAAATATCACCCGACCGTCGGCCAGCTCGACGGAATTCTCATCCCGCTCACGGCTGAATGTCAGCACCGCTGGCGTCACGTAACTGCGCATGTAAAAGACCATCGCCAGCCCGATCACCACCCAGCCCACCGCCTGCCACGAGAGCCAGCCCCTGATGTACGGCCGATATTTTTCCTCCACCTCCTTCGCCTTCACCTGCCAGCGCCAGCCGAGCACCATGATGATCGGCCAACCCGCAAGGCCGAGCCAGAGGAGCCAAAACCCGAATGTTTTGACTTCTCCCCGGTCGAACACCATCAGGAGAGCCCCCACCACCCACGTGAATAACAGGGAGTCGCGCAGCCAGCAGAGAATCCGCCAGCGCCACCACTCCTCTTCCAGCCTTCGCAATTCCCATCGCGCGTGATCCATGTCGATCGGAATCCTCGCATCGCCTTGTCGCGCCTTCAAGAAAAAATCTCGTCATGCATACCCTTGTCCTGCCAGCGGCTTCCCGTTTAACTACCCGGCGCGATGAAACTTTCTGATTTGCTGCAAACCCTCGAAGACCTCGCCCCCACGCGCTATGCCCAGCCGTGGGACAACGTCGGCCTGCTCGTCGGCGATCCGGATCAGACGATCAGCAAAACGCTTCTCACGATTGATTACACGCCGGCCGTGGCCGAGGAGGCGCGCAACAACGGTTGCGATTGTATTATTTCGTACCATCCTCCCATCTTCGAGCCGCTCAAACGCATCCTTTCCAACTCGCTGATTTATGATGCGATTCGGAGCGGGATGGCCATTTATTCGCCGCACACGGCGCTCGACGTCGCCGATGGCGGGACCAACGACATGCTCGCCGACGCCCTCGGCATCGGCGCTGACCGCCAGCCCCTGCGAATGACCGAAGCCAAATCCGCCTCCAACTACAAGCTCGTCGTCTTCACCCCTCGTGATGCCGCCGACAAAGTCGCCGACGCACTCTTCGCCGCCGGCGCAGGCCGAATCGGCAACTACACCTCCTGCTCCTTCCGCTCCCCCGGCACCGGCACCTTTTTTGGTGAAAAAGGAACCAATCCCGCCGTCGGCCAGCCCGGCCAGTTCGAACGCGCTGACGAAGTCCGTATCGAAACCATCCTCCCCATCAAAGACCTCCAGCCCGTCCTCGCCGCTTTGAAGAAGAATCACCCTTACGAAGAACCCGCCTTTGATCTGCTTCAGTTGGCCGCCCCCCCAGAAGGCCGCGGCCAAGGCAGAATCGGCAACCTCGCCGCTCCCACCGATTGCTCAGTGCTCATCAATCGCATCAAGCAACAACTAACCCTCTCCCATCTCCTGATCGCCGGCCCCACCACCGGCCCCATCACCCGCGCTGCCTGCTGCGCCGGCTCCTGCGGCGACCTGCTCAACGACGCGATTGCCCAGAAAGCCGAACTTTATCTCACCGGCGAGCTCCGCCACCACGATGCGCTTCGCGCTGCCCAGTGCGGCCTCACCGTCATCTGCACCCTCCACTCCAACTCCGAACGCGCCGTCCTCCAGCGCCTCGCCACCCGCCTGCGCGAGCGCCTCCCCGAATTACAATTCCACCTCAGCCAATCCGACCGCGACCCCTTCACGATCCAATAAAAAAACCCCGGATGCACATCCGGGGCTCGTATCCAAAATCGCAAATCGCAAATCGCAAATCGACAATTCCCTCTATTCCAGGCTCCGATCCAACGGCGACCACAACGCCTCAAACCTGCTCTTCCCCGTCACCCGATCAAACAACTGCTCCTCCCCCATCAACTGCACATGTCCATCCGCGAAGGTAATATTCGCCCTTCCCGCGGCCGTCGTCACCAGCTTTCCTCGATCCTTCCCCAGCCGATGCCGGTAATAAGCGATCTCCGAGTCCACCGTTCCAAACCTGCCCGCCGACAGCCCCGTGCCTCCCGCGCCTCCGAATTTCCTTCCCGGAGATGGGCCACCATTGAGTCCCACGCACGGCGCTGCCCGCCAGGGCGCCCCACCGTTTATGCCATTGAGCGCATAAGACTCGACCAGCAGAATCATCTGGCTGCTCTCGCGAACTCCATAACGAAAAAATGTGCCGGTCGGCGGCGGCCCGTTGGCGACCGCCATTCCCCCCGGACTGGTGAAGCACGCCGAAAGCCAGTTTTGCGAATACGACCGGACCGAATCCTCATCATTGCCGCAGATCATCACCCCGCCGCCGATGGTGGCCGATCCCGGCGCCGGATAGGCGTATTTCGGCAGATACTTCCCGATCTTGTCGTCGTCATACCAGGCTTGATTAATCGGCAAACCCGGCGGCGCTGTCCCGCCAACATTGGGCGGGAATCTATTCTGGAAATCCTGCGCATACGCGACGAATGCCATCCCCAACTGCCTCATGTTCGAAGCGCACTGCACCACCCTGGCATTTTCCCTGGCCCGATTCAGCGCCGGCAACAGGATGGCAATCAAGACCGCGATAATTCCGATCACCACCAGCAATTCCACCAGCGTGAATCCCCGCCCCATCCGCCATTGCTTTTGAGCGTGATTCAACATGCTCTGACTCCAATCACCCACGCCACGAAATCGCTCCGCGCCAGCAGTCCTACGCCTCCGCCCTTCCTTCGATCTAGTCTTATATAAGATATCCGAAGGAATATGTCGAGATTCTTTTTCCCCCATTGCCGGAAAACTCGCGGAATCTAGGCCGGACGCTGCTCAACCACCGGAAACGCCGGCCCCGAGGCCGGCCGCCAGGTGATCAACGACACAATCACCAGCACCAAAAACCCCAGCGGAATCGTCACCAGCGCCGGCTGCGAAAACGGAATGATCGACCGCGCGGGGTCCAGTCCATACACATCCCGATAAACCTGCGGGCTGGCCAAAATCCAGGCCAGCGATGACAGCATCCCGATCGACACCGCCGCCGTGATCCCCTGCTTCGTGGTGCGCTTCCAGAACAGCAGCATCACCAGCGCCGGCAGATTCGCGCTCGCCGCTATATTGAAGGCCCACCCCACCAGAAACGTCACGTTCATCTTCCGAAACAACATCCCCAAAATCATCGCCAGAATTCCCAGCATCAGGGCGGCCAGTTTCCCGTAAAAAACCTTCAGCCGGTCATCCATCTTCACCTTCAAAAAATTCTCCATCAGATCATGCGCCACCGCCCCCGACCCCGCCATGATCAGCCCCGAAACCGTCCCCAAAACCGTGGTGAACGCGATGGCGGAAATCACTGCGAACAAAAAGTTATTAAACGACTTGGCCAGCAACGGCGCGGCCATATTCGTATCCGTCGGATCCAGCGCCCCGCTGGTCATCGCCCCCAATCCCAGATACAGCGTCAGCACATAAAAAAACCCAATCGCCGCAATCCCCACCACCGTCGATTTCCTCGCCGACGCCTGGTCTTTCACCGTGTAATAGCGAATCAGAATATGGGGCAACGAAGCGGTTCCGCAGAAGAGGGCCAGCATCAGCGAGAGAAAATCCAATTTCTTAAATAGCGAATTCGAACGCACCCCGGCGAACGTTGGCGACGCCCCGGGCATCAGCAGATCAACACCCTTCTTCTCAACCGGATAAAATACCTCGGTGACGGAACCATCTTTTTCTTTAATCGTGTCCTTCGACCACGTAACAATCGTTGAGCTTTGAAGCGTGGAGAGGAATTCGAATGGACCAAGAGGTCCGGTGGACAGTTTGCCGCCGGGAAGCTCGGATACGGTTCCTACCGGTAACAAATCGTTTTCAGCAGACTGCGGAAGCCCATTGATCAATACAGTTCTGCCGTCTGCTGCGACAGTGCGTGTCTGTACGGGACGACCCACCGTCTCTAGCGCTCGTTCGTTGAAACCAGGATCTGATTCACGTATTCGACGGTTAAATTCCACTGCACGTGGATCGGGATATCCCGAGCGAATCATGCAAATTCCACCATTTGTCTCCCGATAGGCGAAATATGGCTTACCTTTCCATGCTTCGGACAATTGGACTCTCACGAGGTCTCCGGATGCAGTGGTGGCGTACGACTTGCGCGCTTCGGGTGTCTCCTGCTGCTTCAACCCCCTCCTCAAAATCATCACCGTCAAAATAAAACAAAAAATCACCAGCAACGACCCCTTGATAAACTGCACCCACGTCGTCGAAACCATCCCCGCCGTCACCACGATCACGATCACCGTAAACCCAACGATCAGCACCCCATGCCAGTGCTCCAACCCCAGCAGCGGCTTGATCAACGCCCCGGCCCCCACCATCTGCGGGATCAGGTAAAAAATCGAAACCACCAGCGTCGAAATCGCCGCCGCCAGCTTGATCCCCCGCGAGTTGAAGCGGCCATCCAGCGCATCCGCGAACGTAAACTTCCCCAGCCGCTTGATCGGCTCAGCGATCACAAACAGCGCCACGATCCACCCCGCCAGATATCCGATCGAATACAAAAACCCGTCATACCCAAAAAACGCGATCATCCCGCAGATCCCCAGGAAGCTCGCGGCCGAAAGATAATCCCCCGCAAACGCAATCCCATTCACAAACCAGTGAATCTGCCCATGCGCTGCGTAATACCCCTTGGCGCTCTTCGCCTTTCGCCCCAGATAAAACGAAAGCCCCAGCACCACCGCCACAAAAAAGGCAAAGACGCTGAACGCCGGCCAGTCGCGGGCTAAGGAGAATTTATAAAACATGTGAAGAGTCAGTCCCGCCTGGGCCGGCAAAGCACCATGTAGATCAAAGCCAGGAAGAGCGCTGCCACAATCAACCCAAACCCATACAAAATCGCCAGGTTCACTCCCCCGAACGGCGCCTTGGCCATCAGCTGCGGCTCAAACGCCGCCAATCCCATGAACCCGCCATACAGAACCAGATAAATCGAAAACAGAATCAGCCCATAGCGGGAATTGCGCGCTGAAATCTCCGGCCGGTGATCTTCATGAACGGGATCGGCATCAGGCATGGGCCGGGAATGTTTAACAAAATCCCCCCGCCTTCGCCAGCAGCGCAGCAAAAAGGCAGGCCGGCCATGATCTGGCCAGCCTGCCGACGTCTGAATGATGCAACCGCCCGCTTAGCGGTTCGCCGCCGCGTTCTCAATCGGCTTGAAGTTGAACTTCTGGCCGCCGATCGCGGCCTCGAACATCAACCCGCCCTTCGGCTTCACAAAAACGGCCACGCCGTTCTCAAACCGCGCCGCCGCCGACGCCCCGGACTTCAGCGCCACCGCCGACGCGTTGGCCGAGAATTCCAGCTTGTTGTTCTTGAACTTATTCAGCGACTCCGTGTTCTCGAAGACGATCACTTCCGAATAAGTCTGTCCACCGGCCTGCAATCCGATGCTCGCCTGCGTCACGTCCGCATAGCCGATCATCTTGCCATTCTCATACACCTCGCCATGGCCATACGCCCCGCCGACGCCCAGGCCGCCTTTACCGATGGACGGGAAGACCACATATCCCTTGCCGCTATCCAGGAATTTCCCGAATCCGCTATCCTCGCGCATGAATTGGTTGAGCGTCGCCTGCGCATCATCACGCAGCGAGGCCTTCGCCTCATCGGTCTTGGGCTCGGTCGAGCAGCCGGCCAGCCCCAGCGCCAAAATCCCCAGCGCCAGTCCAACAATCACATTTCGCATACAAACTCCTTGTAATGACTACCTCACATCCGGGCCCTTCCTGCTTTCTTCGACGGGCCCACATCCGCACCATATCACCCCCCCGCCAAACCCAACAACCGGCATTTTTCCCTATCCTGTAAATTCACCGACAACCCATTGCGAACGTCACCAGCCTGAACATGGTCACTCGGTCCCGCCACGCGAGCAGGGCAGGGCCACCGAAACCCTTTTCGCGCCAGCCCCTTCACCTCCCGCAACCCCTCTCCTCCCTTCCTCCCCCGCATTGAACAAACTGCCTTCAGTCAGTCACCGCAGGTGACGTTATCTCCCCGGATTTCGGGGGTTGCAGGGGGGCGTACTCGCCCCCATGCATCTGCGAATTCAAATGAAGCAAGCTCCACATCACCCCGACACCCAAAATTCACCCCAACCGTTCCCCACTCACCCTCTAAAACTCTCCCATCGAGAAACCGTCCAAATCCAGACTACGGCTACACAGCGACACGCCTGAATTTTTCTGGATTTTAACCCGAACAAACGACAATCTAAAATGTATAGACACTGTGTAGGGTTCCGACGAACCTTTGGCCCAGTTTGCCACGAAAGGGGGAAGAAATGCTCCGCTCTCACCCACCCATCCGTATCTTAGGAGATTCCCTGCCTTTACTGAACCCCGAACCCAAAACACAAAACCCTGGTCACCTGCAAAACGAACCCATTTCCACCACGCATTTCCTCCCCACGTCCCTTGCCCCATGTCCCATTTCCCTCGCAATTCGGGACCCGCTTTTTCGCCACTTGGACGCGATTCCCGGCCCAAAGGACTCATTCGGGACGCAAAAAGGACTCGCAAAGGACTCGCAAAGGACTCGCTTTTTTTGGCACGTCCTTGCCCCGCCCCTCCACAACCCCGCTCCCAATCCAAATTTACAAAAAACCGCGTCTCAACCCCTCTCGCGCTACTTTTTTTCCCATTCCGCCCACCCCACAACCAACCACCAACAACCGACCACGGACCAGCCAAAACCAAAGCCACCGCAGAAAAACAAAACGACCAAACAAACCCAAATCCCCCTCCATCACCCCAAAATCGCCACTTTCAGCTCTACCCTCGCCAGGTTTTTTGACGGACCAACCCCCCAAC
Organism: Tepidisphaeraceae bacterium; assembly: GCA_041482675.1. Taxonomy (GTDB): domain Bacteria; phylum Planctomycetota; class Phycisphaerae; order Tepidisphaerales; family Tepidisphaeraceae; genus JBGPEF01. Next base: position 9,120 of record JBGPEF010000143.1, read on the forward strand.
TACGCACCCCCGCCCAGGGATCCCTCTTGCATTTACTCGCTTCACGTTTCACGTCTTCACGTTTCGCCTCCCCCCCTCTTCTCCCCACGTTCTATTGCAATCCGCCCCCCAAAATCGAAAATCACCCCCATGAACCCGCTCTACTTCCTCCTCTGCATCACCGGCTGCTTCATCTTCGCCACCACCTGCACCCTCGCCGACCCCCCGGCCAGGGATGCATTCCCTTCCGTCGATCAGCTCCCCTCCATCAAGGACCTCCCCGATCCCCTCACCTTCCGCGATGGCAGCAAGGTCAACAGCGCCCAGGACTGGCCACGCCGTCGCGAAGAGCTCAAAGGACTGATTCAGTTTTACGAGTACGGCCATCTCCCCCCCGCGCCCGGCAATGTGAAGGCCACCGAAATCGGCTCGCGCGAACTGACTGACATCGGCGCCACCGAGAAGCGCCTGAAGCTGGAGATGGGCCCCAATCAACAGTTGGCGATTCATCTCGACCTGACCATCCCCAACGGCCCCGGCCCATTCCCGGCCATCATCTGCGGCGATCTGTGCTGGGGAAAAATCAAACCCGAGATCGTCGCCGCCATCATCAAGCGCGGCTATATCCTGGCCGAATTCGACCGCACCGATCTGGCCAACGACAGGAAGAATGTGCCTTACGCCCTCAACCTCGCCTATCCCGACTACGACCCCTCCGCCCTGACCGCCTGGGCGTGGGGATTTCATCGGGTGGTGGATTATTTGCAGACGCTCCCCAACGTGGACAAGGCCCACATCGCCGCCACCGGCCACTCCCGCGGCGGGAAAGCGGTCCTCCTCGCCGGCGCACTCGACGAGCGCATCGCCCTTACCAATCCCAACAATTCCGGCTGCGGCGGCGCCGGCTGCTATCGCTATCAGGCCCCCAAAAGCGAGGACATCGTCGCCATCACCAAAAGTTTCCCCTTCTGGTTCCACCCCCGCTTCCAGGAATTCATCGGCCAGGTGGACAAACTCCCCTTCGACCAGCATTCCATCAAAGCCCTCGTCGCCCCCCGCGCGCTTCTAACCACTGAAGCCCTCGGCGACCTCTGGGCCAATCCCAGCGGCACCCAGCGCACCCATCTGGCGGCCAAATCGGTCTATGACTTTTTGGGCGCCTCCGACAAGATCGCCATCTACTTCCGCGAAGGCAAACACGAGCACAATCTCGACGACTGGAATGTCCTCCTCGACTTCGCGGATAAGACGTTCTTCAACAAACCCGTCGAAAGAAAATTCGACAACCTGGCGTTTCCGGTTGCTGAGAATAGATGATGGGCAACGGTAAGCTGGCGCCCGAAGGATTAACCGATTCGGCGACCGCAGGTGCGCGAGCGAGATTAGCGGGAGCAAACAAGTGAGGACGTTTTGCTGTGGCAAGCATCGCAACGGCCGCCTTTGTGTTGTCTGCGGAAGGGAGCTTGCGGGCCGGGACACTGAATGGGCGGGGAAAGCGGGGATTTACTCTGTTCTCGTGCGTGCGACTGGCGAGAGGTTCATAGGGCGGTCGCGTGATCTCGCAAATGCCGTATACCAGGCTCGGCATAGAGTCGGGAAGTCTGTCCTGGCTGCTGAACTAGTGCTCCATCGCACCTAAAGTTTCGGGTATAGCCGGCGGAGTTTGATCCGGGCGTCGGCGGTCTTGAACTGCCAGTCGATTTTCGTTTTCGCTTTGTTCCGCGT
>JBGPEF010000144.1:0-10737 GCA_041482675.1 Tepidisphaeraceae bacterium
CTGGCGTATCGGGAGGAAATTGGGCAGAAGATCGAGGAGCTTTCGAAGGAGTCGGAGGATTTGGAGGTGTTGAAAAAGAGGTTGGAGCCGCTGGCGGGGATGATGAAGAAGGTGGGGGAGAAGTTGTCGGGGGCGAGAAAAGCGGTGGCGAAGAAGTTGGTGCCGCTGGCGGAGAAGGAGTTGGCGGAGTTGGGGATGGAGAAGGCGAAATTCAGCGTGAGCATCGAGCAAAGCCTGCAAAGCGCGGAGGTTTCGCCATCGGGGATGGATCAGATTGAGTTTGTGGCGCAGACGAATCCGGGGCAGGGCGCGCAGCCGCTGCGAAAGATCGCTTCGGGTGGCGAGCTGTCGCGGATCATGCTGGCGCTGAAGGGGATTCTGGCCCAGACGGATGGGACGAGCGTGCTGGTGTTTGATGAGATCGATGCCAACGTGGGGGGACGGTTGGGGAGCGTGATTGGATTGAAGCTGCGAGAGTTGGCGGCACATCATCAGGTGTTGTGCATCACGCATCTGCCGCAGATCGCCTGCTATGCTGATCGGCACTTGACGGTGAGAAAGGTTGTGAAGGGTGGGGAGACGGAAACATCGGTGAGGGTGGTGAATGGGGTGGAGCGGATTGAGGAGTTGGCGGAGATGATCGGGGGGCAGCGGGTCACGGGAGTGACCAGGGCGCAGGCGGAGGAGTTGTTGGAGGGGGCCGTGAACGGAAAGCGAAGGAAACGCGCCGGCGTCCGCTGAAGCGGACCCTACCATATCACCCATATTGGCCGCTCGTCTGGCATTGGGATTGCACCTCTAAAACGACGGCGGCTGAAGCCGCCCCTACGCCGGCCATTACATTCGAGGTGCAGTATGCTGAGTTCGAGTCGTCCAATTGTGTCGCTGTTGGCGGGATTGTTGCTGGGAGTGCTGGCGGGATGTGCGGATCATCCTTCGGAAGTGCCGTCGGATGGCGTCAAGGTGGCCGAGGGGAATGCGAAGCTCCTGTATAAAGCGCCGGAGCCGGGGACGATTTTTGTTTATGAGAGCCCGGACAATCGGCTGATTTATCGAGGTGAGGTGAGGAGGGGTGATACGGTGGAGCTGAATGCCAAGGATGATCGGATTACCATCGACGGGAAGACGGTGATGGAGAAGGGGATTGGCAACGGGCACATGTATAAGATGTTCTTTGACCCGCGCGGCTCGCGCAGGGTGGTGGTGGAACAACGAACGGAGACGATCAGCAGATAGTTTGTGGTGTGTCGTTTGTTGTTTGTTGTGCGTTGTTAGTGGCCGACGCGGAGAAAGTCCGGGATGTGTTGAAGCTCGCCGGCGCGGTTGATGCAGGCGATGGTGGTGGCGGCTTCGGCGAGGAGGGTTGGGCCGCGGCGCAGCTCGTATTCGTGATCGATGCGGACGGCCGTTTGCCTGGAGACTTTGGTGAGGAGGGTGAGTTCCTCGTCATAGCGGGCGGGGGCGCGATAGCGGCATTCGGCCTTTACCACCGCGAAGAAAATGCCGGCCTTTTCGAGGTCGGCGTAGCTGTGGCCGATGGTGCGGAGCAGTTCGACGCGGCCCATTTCGAAGTATTGGAAATAGCGGCTGTGGTGGACGAATCCCATGGCATCCACCTCGGGATAGCGGACGCGGATGGTGATGGTATGTTGGCGGTGGGGCATGGGTTAAATGTCGCTGGGGAAGGATGGTGGGGCAAGCCCCACCCTACGGGAAGGCGGGGCTAAATGACTTGAACATTTGGCCGCCTTGGCTAGACTTATTGGTCTGCCGGCGGGAGGAAACGAGCCAAGTCCCCGCCGGTGTTCGTTTGAAGAGTATTTAAGGACAACGTGGATCATGATTAAAGTGAAGCTGCGTGGGAATGAGACGGCCGAGCAGATGCTTCGGCGATTCAAGAAGATGTGTGAGAAGGAAGGTCTCACCAAGGACATCAAGCGAATCGCGTACTATGAGAAGCCCAGCGAGAAGCGTCGTCGCCGCCGCAAGCCGCAGAATCGACCGATTCATTGAGAACTCTCAGCCTGCCCTCTGGTGAGGGCATCCAAAGGGGGTAATAGCGCTCGATGACTTCAGCCAACTCCGAAGCCGTCCTGACCGAGAACCTGACGAAGGTATACAAAGACTTTTGGGGCCGGGACAAGGTGCGCGCGCTGGATGATTTGAATTTGACGATCCATCGGGGAGAGGTTTTCGGATTGCTGGGGCCCAACGGGTCGGGCAAGAGCACGACGATCAAATTGCTGCTGGGGCTGATTTTTCCGACCAAGGGAAAGGCGTTTGTCCTGGGGGAGGCGGCGGGGAGCTCGCGGATCAATGAGAAGATCGGGTTTTTGCCCGAAGAATCCTATCTCTATCGATTTTTGAACGGGGAGGAGACGCTGCATTTTTATGGCCGGCTGTTCAAGATTCCGCGGAAGGAATTGAATCGGCGGGTGCCGGAATTGCTCGATACCGTGGGGCTGGATGCCAAGAGCCGCAAGCGCAAGCTGCGGGAATACTCCAAGGGAATGGCCCGGCGCATCGGGCTGGCGCAGGCGCTGATTAACAATCCGGATTTGATTCTGCTGGATGAGCCGACGACAGGGCTCGATCCGATCGGCACGCGGGAGATGAAGGATTTGATCCTGTCGCTCAAGGCGCAGGGGAAGACGGTGTTGTTGTGCAGCCACCTGCTGGCGGATGTGCAGGATGTGTGCGACCGGATCACCATTTTGTATCGCGGGAAAATGCAGACGCTGGGGCACGTGAAGGATTTGCTCCAGGTCAAGAATATCACCGACATTCAGGCGCGGGGGATGAGTGAGGAGCAGATTGGACAGGTCAGGCAGTTTCTCACGCAAATTGGCGCGGCCGATGCTACGATTACGCATCCGACGACGACGTTGGAGGAATTGTTTATTCGAGTGGTGAAAGAGAACGAAGGAGGGGATGGCGCGAAGAAGGCCAACGCGGAAAAGTCGGCGAAGGGGAACGGGGCGGGTTGAAGGAACGGGGAAGGCGGCACTGGCAGCAAGCTGCCGGTGGCACGAGTAGGCCGGTGGGGTGAGAAAAGACCCTCACCCCGACCCTCTCCCGGAATGCCGGGCGAGGGAGGAAAGCAAGCATGCCACGAATACTTCCACCAATTTCCGATTTGCCGGCGCTGATCTCGAACAATATGGCGATGATCGTGGCCATCGTGATCGTGCTGGTTGGGTTGCTGGGCATCGGGCTGAAAGATGTGCTGCGATTCAGCCTTACCCGCTCGTGGGCCATATCCGGCGTGTGCTTCCGGCAATCGATTCGGAGGCGGGTGCTGTGGCTTACGCCGCTGGTCATCCTGGGGGTGCTGACGGTGTCGCAATTTCAGAAGCCGGTCGATCCGCAGGATGCAATCCGGCAGATCACTTCCTATTGCCTTTTCGCCACCGGGCTGCTGGTGGCGATGGTGACGATCATCCTCGCCTGCACCAATCTTCCGCAGGAGATCGAGAACCGCGTCATCTATACCGTGGCCACCAAGCCGACGACGCGGCTGGAAATCGTGGTTGGCAAAGTGATCGGGTTCGTGCGGGTTTCGTTCTGGATCCTGGTGATCATGGGCTTGTTCAGTTGGGGGTATCTGCGCTACAGCGACTGGCGGCTGCGGGCGGCGATCAGGACGCAGTTGGCGGATAACGTCGATCCGATCAGCCGGCCGACTCTCGAATATTATCGCGATCGGGGGACGCTGCATGCGCGAGAGCTGGTGCTGCCGACGAGACTGAGCCTGTATTCGCACGAGCCGGTCAACCCGGATGACAAATGGACGGCCGGCAGCGGGGAAGGGGAGATTCTGGTGCAGTTCGAGCTGGACCGGGCGCAGCTTCCGCCGCCAGCGCGCAGCGCCATCGGGCCGGGATTGATGGCAAAGCAGGGGGATGCGCAGCTGGTCCTGCTGGTCAAGTCGCAGGCGGTGACGGAACTAAAACCGGCGACGACGTCGCCGACGACCGCGCCGGCGACGCAGCCGGTCAATCCCCGGGCCAAGCCGAGCGTGATGATTGATTTTCGCAACGCCAACTTTGACTCGGTTGTTCCGGGCGGATTGCATGATGTGCCGCCGGGGGACTGGCGGGAGCTGCGGGTCCCGATTACCAGCGAGATGATCGAGAAGCTCCTGCCGACGTCCGGGCCAAGATTGATTTATGTCGTGGTTGTCGGCATGGGCGAGGGGTATGAATACACCACCAACCGGAACTACGTGCGGATCGATCTGCCTTCAGCGCCGCCGGCGTTTCCCAACGCGGAAGTGCTGTTCGGCGGGCGCATCGGGCAATATGGGCAGCAGCTCAAGGGCGGCGGGCAGCGGGTGGCTAAATTTGAATTTCATGACGAGCAACTGCCCGCGCGAAATTTCTATCCCTTTGAGCTGCGGGTGGGGCTCGAGTCAGCTCGGAACGAGGACGCAGCCGACGAGGATTACGCGACGAAAATCACCCTGGACTTTTTCAACCGCACCAATGGGAAACGCGAGACCAAGGTGCTCTCTCCCGAGAACAACCGGCCGATTTATTTTGATGTGCCTTCGGCGGCGGTGGTCGGGGGGCAGTTTGATGTGATTGTGAAAATGCGCACCAATGGGTGGGTGGGCATGCGGCCGGGCAAGTTTGCATCGATGAAACTGGTGCGCAACGATCAGGGTTTCGCGTGGAACCTGATCAAGAGCCTGGCGGTTCTCTGGCTGATGTCGCTGCTGGTGACGATCATCTCGATTTTCTGTAGTACGTTCCTGAGCTGGCCGATCGCGGTGGTGCTGACGCTGGTGATTCTGTTTGGCCGATGGGGGGCGATGCAGCTGGGGGATGTGACGGATGCCGGATTTGGCCGGCGGGTGGCGGAGGATATGTTCAAAGGGAGCAATGCGGCAACTTATCGCACCGTCAGCGAAACGGTGGACATATTGGTGAAGACGATGGGGATCGTGTCATCGGTGCTGCCGGATGTGTCGCAATTTGCAGCGCTGGAAGACATTCAGCAGGGGGTGGCGGTTCCGCCGGCGACGCTGCTGGCATCGCTCCAGGTTGCGCTGGGGTTTGGAATACCGTTGCTGGTATTGGCCTACATTTTCCTGAAATACAAAGAGGTGGCGCCATGAACCGCGGGCGAAAATCGCTGGTGATTCTGTTGATCATTTCGATCCTGGCCGTGGGACTGACGCGGGCGATGGTTTATGCGCAGCGACAGTCGATCGAGGTGGAGCGGCGGCGCTCCTCCACCCACCTGGCCGGCGTGGACACGTTTGCGCTGGGCCTGATCCTCGGCGGGCTGCGCGGGCCGCTGGTGATGTTCCTGTGGACCAGCATCGAGAACCAGAAGACCGAGAAAAACCTGGAGAACATCGATACAAAGATCGAGATGGTCCGCATGCTCCAGCCGCAATTCATGTCGGTGCACATCTTTCAGATCTGGAACAAGGCGTACAACCTGAGCGTGCAGGTTGCCAGCCTGGCTAATAAGTATTCGATGATCCTTTCGGCACTGGAGTATGGACGCAAGGTCGATGCGGAGCAGCGCGACAACCTCAACATCCTGGCCGCCCTCGCGGAGACTTATTTTCAGAAGCTGGGAAGCTCGGCTGAGAAGAATTATTACATCCAGCGGGTGCGGCAGGATAGTTTGCCGCAGCCGGCAGCGCGGCGCGACGCTCGGCGGGACATTGCCTGGCAGGTCACCCAACACGACACGCTTTTGGACGAGAAGGGATTTCTGCTCCCGAACCTGATCCAGCCGCGTGCGGATCGGCCAAAGCCCAGGCCGGGCAGCACGATGGATTATGACGGGTCGGATTTGCAATATTTGAGGCAGTTTAATACGCCGGAGGCCGGGGGATTTCCGTATGGCGTCTCGCCGCTGGCGCTGGGATACAACTATTACAAGCGCGCCGCGGCGGTCATGAATACGACGGGGCAGAAGCACCTTTATGTGAGCGATGGGGTGGTTGACAGCCGGCCGGGGATCGTGCTGCGAGCGTGGGCGGAAGAGGAGATGGAGCGGGCGCGGCGGCAGGAGGTGAGCAGCTTTGGCAAAGCGCTGCCGGAGGACCGGTGGGCGCTGGAGCCGCTGACGGCGATCATGCCGCCAAACGCCAAGATGCCGGCGACGGATGAGAAGACGCGCCGCGCGGTGGCCGAGGCGCTGTTTGGTTATCGGCGGGCGTCAAAAGTGGCGAAGATTGCCGCGGCGGATTTTGATCAGCACGCGAAAAACGAGGCGTTTGCGGAAAACACCAACACTTATCTCTATCACATCGATACGGCCGAGGCGCTTTCGGCGATGGCGGCGGCCGACTTTGCGTATTTTAATGCAATGGCCGCGGCCAACGGGCTTGCTTCGAATCCTGCTTCCAATGACGAGCTGGCGGCGCTCTATCAGAAGGCGGTGGATCTGTATTACTACGCCTTGCTTCGCCACGATGTCGAAGATGAGATTGCCGCGGCGGTCTATCCGCGGGCAGCGCAAATGCCGCCGGGAAAGGCGCTCAATAAGGCAACGCTGCGAGAGGTCGATCCAAAGCTCTATCCGGCGATTTATGAAGCGACGGTCGCGGAATATCAGCGCACGGGGAGGAGCGGGGTGTTGGAAGAGGCGACTTCGGAATATTCGCACTATTTCGAGCGGGCCCGCCAGCGGCTGGCGACGTTGAAACGGTAGTTTACAAAATTGCCCGCCGCTGCCGATAATCGGCCGCAAGCGATGGCTCGTTTCGTCTCGCTTTCGTGGGTGAGCGCGCTGTGGTTGTGCGCAGGCCAGCGTTGCATACAATGTCCCCCCTCTAAAAAAGGAAGCCGGCAGATCCGGCCACATCAACCAACCGCACTCTTACCGGACAGGAAACTATGCTCGGAAACACGAAGTGGAAGTGGAAGCAGGGGAAGGTCAAAACGGTTTATCTCCTCGCCCTGGCGGTGTTCTTCCTGGGCGCCTACATCTGGCGACCCAGCTTTGGGCAGAACGCCCAGACGACTGGGCAGAAGGCGGCCGCGGCGGTGGACAAAGCCAAGCTGCCGGCGAACCCCGTGGACCAGGTGGGGCAACTCACCCCCGGCGTCGAAAAGCAGGAGGCGTTTCACCCCTTCGCGCCGCTCCGAAGTGACAAGTACACGACGATGGAACAGGTTGGCTTGTGGACGGTCCTGATCATCGCGGTGCTGGGATTGCTGTATGCCGGGATGCTGGTGGGGCAGGTGAAGCGGGCGGATAAGGGAACGCCGCGCATGCAGGAGATCGCGGCGGCGGTGCGCGAGGGGGCGGATGCTTATCTTCGAGCGCAGTTCCGCAAGATTGCCATATTAATCATCGTCATCACGCTCGGCCTGTACTTCACGTACACCGGACACGTGCATGCATTCGGCATTGGGCGTGCGATATCGTTTCTGGTCGGCTCCCTGTTCAGCTTTTGTGTCGGCTTCGTGGGAATGCGACTGGCGACGATCGGCAATCTCCGCGTGGCCGCCGCCGCTCGCAGAAGCTATGGCGAGGCGATGCAGCTTGGCTATCGCACCGGAACCATCACTGGAATGCTGACCGACGGCCTGGGACTGCTGGGCGGCACGATGATCTTTTTGATCTTCGGCGAACAGGCCTATGAGGCACTGCTGGGCTTTGGATTTGGCGGGACATTGATCGCCTTGTTCATGCGTGTCGGCGGCGGGATATATACCAAGGCCGCCGACGTCGGCGCTGACCTGGTGGGAAAAATTGAGGCCAACATTCCCGAGGATGATCCGCGAAACGCCGCCACCATCGCCGACAACGTCGGTGACAACGTCGGCGACTGCGCCGGCATGGCCGCGGATATTTTCGAGTCGTACGAAGTGACCATCGTCGCGGCGATGATCCTTGGCCTGGCGAGCTTTGGGCATAAAGGAGTCATTTTCCCTCTGCTGGTGCGCGGCATCGGCGTGCTGGGATCGATCATTTCAACCTACACCGTGAAAGCCGGCGCCAACGATACCTCCGACACCGCATTGCACAGCGTGCATCGCGGGTTCTGGATCGGCTCGATTATTTCGGTGATTGGTTTCTTTGTGCTGGGCTTTGGTTACCTGAAATTCGACGCCACGTATCTTGCGAACAACCCGGTGGCGCGGGCCGGATTCCCTGGCGGAAACCCCGATGCCCTGCCCTATCTGGCCAATTTTGGCGTGGCCGGCCTGGACATGCGTCCGGCGTGGACGTGTCTGATCGGGGTTATGCTCGCCATCGCCCTCAATAAGGTGACCAGCTACTTCACCCACACCTCGCACGAACCGGTGAAGACGCTGGCGCGGGCATGTCAAACAGGACACGCGACCAACATCATTCAGGGATTTGCGGTGGGGTATGAAAGTACGGTCATGGCGATCCTGGTGATTGCCATTTCCATTTTCCTGTCGGTGATCGCCTACTCCGGCGGCTTCAAGGACATACCCCCCATATTTATTGCCTATGGCGTGGCCATGACCGGCATCGGCATGCTCACGCTGACCGGCAATACCATCTCCATGGACGTCTTCGGCCCCGTGGCCGACAACGCCAATGGCATCGGCGAGATGGGCTACGACCGCGAGGCCATGGAGCGCGAAAATCCCGGCAGCTATAAACGCGCCCGGCAAATTCTGGCCGACCTGGATGCCGTGGGTAATACCACGAAGGCGGAAACCAAAGGCATCGCCATCGGTTCGGCGGTCATTGCGGCCGTCTCGCTGTTTGCATCGTTCATCGCGGTCATCGCCGTGGGCAGCGAAGACAAAATCACCCAGATGACCACTGCGCAGTACCTCGCCGAAGCCGGCAAGCTTACCGTCGCCGCGCCGATGGTCTTCATCGGATTCCTGATTGGCGGAGCGGTGCCGTTCCTGTTCAGCTCGATGCTGATTCGCGCGGTGGGCCGCGCTGCGTTTTTGATCGTGAAGGAATGCCGAATTCAGTTTAAGGACAAGGAAATCTGGGCCGGCACCAAGAAGCCTGATTATGGGCGCGTTGTGGATATCTGCACGCAGACAGCGCAGAAGGAGCTGATCGGGCCGGGATTTTTGGCGATCCTCACTCCGCTGATGGTCGGTTTCCTTCTTGGGCCTTATGCGCTCGGAGGTTTCCTAGCGGGAATGATCCTGGTCGGCCAGTTGCTGGCCGTCTTCATGGCCAACGCCGGCGGCGCATGGGATAACGCCAAGAAGATGATCGAAGACGGCCTGTATGGCGGCAAGGGATCGGAAGCGCACAAGGCCGCCGTAACCGGTGATACGGTCGGTGATCCACTGAAAGACACCGCCGGCCCGGCCGTCAATCCGCTGATCAAGGTGATGAACATGGTCAGCCTGCTGGGGCTCGGACTGGTCCTGAAATACAACGTCGTGCGCGAGGGCCCGCTGGGCAAAGAGGCACAGCCGATGATTGGCCTGGTGGTTGCGATTCTCTGCCTCGCCACGATCTCGTGGGCCGTCTGGCAGAGTAAGCGTGAGTCGGCCGAGATGAAGGAGATGGATGCGGAGCTGAGCAAGGCCGCCGGAGGAGCCGTCCCCGCGGGCCACTGACGCGATTTTTGATTTGCGATTTGCAATTTGCGATTTGAATGCAGCCGCGACATCTTCCCGTCGCGGCTTTTTTTTCGCGCAGATGCGCTCCGCCGGTGGCTATAATCTTCTCAGTTTCCGAACCAGATTGGTGGTGACGGCGGAGTTTTTGTGATTTTCAGGATGACCGGAGGTGTGACATAGCTACGAAGACGATGGAAGCGGTTAACAAGTCACAGGGTGAGGATCGAATCGAGGCGGCGCGTGCTTTTGCGATCGAGGCGGCACGACTGGCCGCCAATACCCGGTGTCATAATGTGGTTGTGCTCGATGTCCGCGGGCTGTGTCCGGTGGCGGATTTTTTTGTGATCGCCAGCGGAACCAGCGCGCGGCAGATGCGCACGGTTGTGGATGAGCTTCAGGAGTTGGGGGATTCGCGCGGCTACAGCCCCATGGGCCGCTCCGGGTATGACGGAGAAACGTGGATGCTGCTCGATTGCGTGGATGTGCTGGTGCATGTCTTTAATAAGACGGCCCGCCATTATTATGACCTGGATGGATTGTGGGGAGATGCCAGGCGCGTGCAGTGGGTGGAAAAGGCGGCCGCGGCCGCGCGGTAGGTTTCTATTTGATGCGGATGCCGGATTGTTATCACGACGCGTTAGTGTGGCGGGCCGGTGAAGCGGTCGATCAACTTCACCAGGTTCTTGTGAAAAGTAATGGCGACGGCATGGCGGTGATGGAGATCGAGGGGGTAATACCAGGTCTGGGCGTGCCAGTAATAGCGCGAGGCGGGCTTTTCGCTTTCGGCAGATGAAGTTGCCGGGGGTGGGCCGAGGGTGGCGACCACATGGGCGCGGGATTGGCCGAGCAACGCCTGCCGCAACGGTGTGATGCTCGGCGCGGTGGCCGCATCGAGCGAATGCGTATTGCCGCTCATCAGCCGCGCCACCCATTTGCGCCACTGCTCGCTCCAGCGCTGCATGGCCTCGCGGCGACGCGCCTGGCGCGAGATGAAGAGGCGCGAAACGATTCCGGCGAAGAATCCGAAGGCAAAATGAAGACGGCCGAAGGGCGCGCTCAGCGATGGGCCGCCTCGCAGTGCATGAAATTCGTCGGCCGGGATGCCTGTCACGAAAACCTCCGCTGATTGATTATCGGCCACGGTACGGCCGAGTTCCACTGCCAATTTTGAGCGTTTTTTGGCCGAATTCCCCAA
>JBGPEF010000145.1:0-10689 GCA_041482675.1 Tepidisphaeraceae bacterium
AGCCCGGCGCAACCGACGGCAAGGACAAGATCACCATCACCGCCGCCATCGACGAAGGCACCGGCCTGCCCATTCCCGGCTCGTACCTCGTCAGCGGATTTGGTGAAGAACAAGTCTACGATGACATCGACCGAATCTATTTCGACGGCGGCGCTGAAGCCGATGACATCCGCGCTGACGCCTCTGTAACCGTCCCCATCACCCTCTTCGGCGGCGATGGCGATGATCACCTCGACGGCGGCTCCGGCCCCGACAATATCTCCGGCGGCGACGGCATCGATTGGATCTATGGCTTCGACGGCGCTGACATCCTCAATGGCGATGATGGCAACGATGTCGTCTTCGGCGGCGTGGGCAACGACACTTTCAACGGCGGCGACGGCAACGACCAGCTCTATGGCGAACAAGACAACGACCTGATGTACGGCGGCGATGGCAGCGACATCATGTATGGCGATGCCCAGCCCGACAACAACGGCAACAGCACCGGCTCCGGCAACGATGTCATGTATGGCGACGATGGCGACGATGTCATGAACGGCGCTGGCGGCAACGACGACATGCACGGCGGCGATGGGGCTGACTTCATCGAAGGCCTCGCCGGCAACGACACCGCCCACGGCGATGCCGGCAACGATGTCATCAACGGCGACCTGGGCAACGATGTGCTCTATGGCGGCGATGATGACGATGTCATCCGCGGCTTCAACGATGAAACCCAACCCGGCGGCGCTGACGACGACCAGATTTACGGCGATGAGGGCTTTGACGATCTGGCCGGCAACAACGGCAACGACTTTATCGTCGGCGGAACCCAGAGCGATGCCATCCTCGGCGGCCTGGGCAATGACACCATCCTCGCCGGCTGGGGCGATGATGTAATCCACGGCGATGATGGCCTCGATTACATCGAAGGCGGCCCCGATAACGATGACATCTGCGGCCAGGGACAATCCGACACCATCTGGGGCGGCACCACCGTCTATGGCTTCCCCTACATCGTCCTCGGCTACGTCGATCCCTTCACCAACGGCGGCTTCGTACAAACCAGCTGCACCTCCCCCATCATCTTCATCCCCCCCACCGAAATCCCCCACGATGGCACCACCACCATTTCCGGCCAGAAATATCACGACCTCAACGCCAACGGCGTCCACGACCCCAACGAACCCGGCCTCGATCGCTGGACCATCACCCTCTACAACTCCACCGGCGGCATCGTCGCCAGCCAACTGACCTACAGCAGCGATCTCAACTCCGATGGCTCCATCGACCCCTATTCCGAAATGGGCCTCTACGAATTCGCCGGCATCGCCCCCGGCACCTACAAAGTCGCCGAAACCCTCCAACCCGGCTGGTTCCAGAGCGAGCCCACTGGTCCGGTCGATCCGGTCCTGAACACCAAAACTTATCAGATCATCACCGCCGGCGGTGACGGCCCATTCCAAGACCTCGATTTCGGCAACTACCGCAAAGGCACCATCACCGGCCAGAAATTCCAGGACAGCAACGGCAACGGCCGCCAGGATGGCAACGAAATCTATCTCAACAATTGGACCATCCATCTCTACAACCAGGCCAACGAATTGGTCGCCACGCAGGTCACCCAGACCATCGGCGGCGTCGGCGGCATCCAGACCATCGGCTACTACGAATTCAACAACCTCGACCCCGGTAATTATCGCGTCGTTGAAATCCTCCAGCCCGGCTGGATCCAAACCGCCTCCCCAAGCCCGGTCGATCTCTCCAGCAACGAAATCTCCTCCCACAACGATTTTGGCAACAGGCCCAGCGGCGAAATCCACGGCCACAAGTGGGAAGACACCAACGGCGACGGCAAGCAGCAGGAAAACGAACACGGTCTGGCCGGCGTCACCATCTACATCGACACCAACAACAACGGTCAGCTCGACCCTGGCGAACCCTTCACCATCACCTCCGGCAACAACCCCGAATTCCCCGGCGATGAAACCGGCGACTACTCATTCTCCGGCCTGAGTCCCGGCAACTACGTGATCCGCGAAATCGTCCCGGCCAACTACGTCCAGACCTTCCCGCCCCAACCCCCGGGCGCATACATCGTCAACCTCACCGCGGCCGGCATGACTTTCAACGGCGCTAACTTCGGCAACGCCCCCCGCCCCTCCTCCATCTGCGGCGTCAAGTTCCTAGACAAGAACAAAGACGGCAAACGCCAAACCAACGAGCCCCTTCTCCCCGGCTGGGTCATTTATCTCGATCTCAACCACAACGGCGTCCGCGATCCTGGCGAACCCGTCACCTCCACCAGCACCGACGGCCACTATTGCTTCAATGGCCTTGCGGCCGGTGAATACGATGTTCAGGAACAACTCAAGAACGGCTGGACCCAAACGGCGCCGCCGGCCCCCGCGCCAGTTCACCTTTCCACCGGCCTCAGATACCACACCCTCGTGCTCAAGGCTGGCGTGGTCGTGGACAACGCGGACTTCGGCAATGTGCCCGGCACCTTCGGCGGCACCAACGGCAGCGACAACATCACCATCACCCGCGGGCCAACCGGAACCCTCGACATCTACGATCGCAACAACCCCTCTCAGGTCCCCGTTTTCAGCCATGCGTTCACCAGCGAGCCGTTCACCATCGACCTTAAGGGCGGCAACGACTCCATCTGGATCGATCTCTCCAGCGGCATTCCCGCGCTCCCGCCCGGTTTCCACATCAATGCCGGCACCGGCAACGATTCCATGAAGCTGATCGGCGCTAATGAAATCATCATGGACGACGCCCCCGGCAACGAAAAAACCGTCCGGGTCAATGGCATGATCTTCCAACTCGGCCCCGAGATGAATTCCATGGAGATCTTCGGCACGGCCGCCGACGACACCCTCACCATCAATACCCCCATGCCTTTCAGCCCCATCTTTCATGGCGGCGCCGGCCACAACTCGCTCATCGTCAACGCCGGCGTCTACAACTTCCCCACCGAAATGCTCTCCGACGGCGGCAATCTCGACACCCAGTGCACGAACAACGCCACCATCGTCTTCCACGGCGACCAATCCCTCAACAGCCTCATCGCCCACGAAGCCGCCCACGTCGTCCAGCAGAGCCACGGCGTCGCCCTGCGCCTCAATCAGCTCGATATCGGCCCCAACGCAACCGTCGATCTCGACCAGAGCGACCTGATCCTCCAGGCCACCACCGCCACCCGCCAGGCGATGTACAATTACCTCTTCGCCCAAATCGCCCGCGCCCGCAACACCGGCCAAACCCCCGCCACCCGCTGGATGGGCAACGGCCTCACCAGCGAACTCGGCCACCAATATCCCAACGGCATCGCCACCCTCGGCCTGTATCAGCACAACCAGACCGACCTAGAATTCCTCCACGGCTTCCCCCTCGACGACAATTCTCTGATCGTCCGCTTCACCTACGTCGGCGACGTCAACGGCGATGGCGTCATGAACGCCGACGACTACGCCCACATCGACGCCGGCTTCGCCACCCACGCAACCGGCTACGCCAACGGCGATCTCGATTATCGCGGCGGCCCGCCCAACTCCGACGACTATTTCCAGGCCGACCACGCCTTCCACGACCAGGGCGCGCCAATCAATCCGCCTCCACCCCAGGCCGCCCCTATTCCCGGCAAGATCACCCCCACCGCCAGCATGGAAATCCGCGGCACCGCATGGTCAGACACCAACGGCGACGGCATCCGCCAGAGTGGCGAAGCCGGCATCTTCGGCGTCACCATCTACCTCGACAAGAACAACAACGGCGTCTTCGACGCCGCCGATACCTCCACCACCACCGTCTTCGACGACCTGACTACTCCCGGTATCGATGAAACCGGCAACTACACCTTCGCGAATCTGCCACTGGCCGACTACATCGTCCGCGAGGTCGTCCCCTCCGGTTACGTGCAGACCGCCCCCACCTCCGGCTTCTATTCCATCCCCAGCGAAATTCAGCTCGCTACCGGGCGCAATTTTGGCAATCGCCCCACCCAGCAACAAGGCACCGGCGAAATCCACGGCAACAAATTCTCCGACACCGACGGCGACGGCAAACGCCAAACCGCCGAGCCCGGCCTCGCCGGCGTCACCATCTACCTCGACAGAGACAACAGCGGCACCCTCACCTCCGGCGACCTCTCCACCACCACCCAATCCGACAACCCCGCCACCCCCGCCATCGACGAAACCGGCAATTACGATTTCTTCGGCCTCCCGCCCGGCACCTACATCGTCCGCGAAGTCGTCCCCACCGGCTACACTCAGACCGCTCCCGCACCCAATCCGTTCTACACCGTCAACATCGACGGCCAGGTCGTCACCGGCCGCGATTTCGGCAACCGCCCCAACCGCGGCACCATCAGCGGCACCAAATTCCGCGACCTCGATGGCGATGGCAAACGCGATCCCAACGAAGGCGGCATCGGCGGCGTCACCATCTACATCGACCTCAACGGCAACGGCCAGCCCGATGCCGGCGAGCCCACCACAACCACGGCCCCCGACGGAACCTGGTCGTTCACCAACGTCCCCACCGGCACCTACACCATCGGCGAGGTCGTCCCGCCCGGCTACGCGCAAACCGCGCCGGCCGGCGGCACCTTCACACTCACCTTCAACGGCCAAACCACCTCCGGCCTCGACTTCGGCAACCGCCGCGGCGAAATCACCGGCACCAAGTTCGAAGATCGCGATGGCGACGGCAAGCGCGGCGCCAATGAGCCCGCACTCCCCGGCGTCACGATCTACCTCGATCTCAACCGCAACGGCCGCCTCGATGAAAGCGAGCCGGCGATGCTCACGATGAACGACGACACCGGCACTCCAGAAATCGAAACCGGCCGCTACTTCTTCCAGGATCTCCCCGTCGGCGCCTATCAGGTGCGCGAAATTGTCCCCGCCGGCTACACCGTCACCATTCCCATCGGCGGCCTCGGCGATGTGCCTCAAATGAAGGCCGGCGAAACCGTCACCATCAACTTCGGCAACAAACCCGACACCGGCATCAGCGGCACCAAGTGGGATGACCTCAACGGCGATGGCCGCCGCGTGCAGGGCGAGCCGGGCCTCGCGGGCGTCACCATCTATCTCGACTTGAACAGCAACTATCAGCTCGACGTCAACGAACCGTGGACCGTCACCGCCGCCGACGGCAGCTACTCCTTCACCAACCTCACCTCCGGCGTCTACACCGTCTGCGAAGTGATCCCAAGCGGATACGCCCAAACCTTCCCGCAAACCAACAACGGCTGCCATGTGGTCCAAGTCGGCACGGGCGTTGTCCCCGGCCGCGATTTTGGCAATTCCGGCCGCCCCGGCTCTATTCATGGCACGAAATGGAATGACCTCAACGCCAACCGCAAGCGCGACGCCGGCGAACCCGGCCTCGCCGGCGTGTTCATTTACGTCGATCTCAACAGCAACGGCGTCTTCGACACCGGCGAGCCTTCCACCACATCCCTCCCCGACAATCCCGCCACCCCCGGCATCAACGAGGCCGGCATCTACTGGATCTACAACGTCCCGCCCGGCGCCTGGCCGGTCCGCGAAGTCGTCCCCGCCGGCTTCGGCCAATCCTATCCCGGCGTCGCCCTCATCGGCTCCGATGCAACCGGCGTGCTGTACGACTTCAACATGACGAGCGGTGCGGCAACGAATCCGCGCGCCACCATCCCCAACCTCGTCGGGATTTCGCAAGGGCTTGGATTCACCGGCATCCACGGGCTGACCAGCACCGGCCAGCTCGTCTCCATTAACGAAACCACCGGCGCATGGGTGCTCATTGGCACCGTCGCCGCCGCCATCAACGAAGGCGACCTGGAATTTGATCCCGCTACCGGCGACCTCTACGGCCTCTATGGCTCTGCGACCACTCTTTACCGCATCAACCCAATCACCGGTGCTCCAACTCTCGTCGGTTCTCTCGCCACCGCCGACCCGAGCGCCTTGGCCTTCGACTCCAGCGGCAATCTCTTCGTCTTCGACGGCACGGCCATGAAGATCGCGAAGATCAACAAAGCGAACGGTGCTTTGATCAGCGCTGTCTCCATCTCCGGGCCGAATTTAGGTCCCACCTCAGGGATGGATTTTGATCCACTCACCGGCATCCTCTACCTGGCCACCAGCGGAAACATCGGCGGAGCGGCCCCCACCCTCTACTCCCTCAATCCCACCACCGGCGCGCTCACCACCATCGGGCCGACCTCTGGTGTTCGCGCTACCAACACCATGTTCGTCATCCGCGACCGCAACATCGCCAACGTCCTCCCCGGCTCAATCACCAACGGCATCGACTTCGGCAATTACCAGGCCCAGATCCTCCCCGACGGCGATGACAAGATCCGCGGCGGCGATGCCGCCGACACCATTCACGGCGACAACGGCTCCGGCTTCCCAGCCGCCATTATCACCATCGGCGGCAAGGACACCGTCTACGGCGATGCCGCGGCCGACGAAATCTACGGCCAGGACACCGACGACCTGCTCTACGGCGGCGACGACAACGACCTGATCTTCGGCAATGAAGGCAACGACACCATGGATGGCAACGCCGGCAACGACACCACCAGCGGCGGCGCTGGCGACGACACTTATGTCTTCACCACGCCTTCTACCGCCACCACAGACACCATCAACGAGCTCTTCGCCGAAGGCAGCGACTGGTTCGACATGTCCGACGTCGCAACCCTCCTCGACTTCGACTTCAACGTCAGCAACGCCACCCGCGCGACCAATCTCACCATCATCCTCCAGGATGGCTTTGGTGCTGACGGCTCCGCCTACATGGAAAACATCCAGGGCGCTGTGACGCAGACCAACAACCTCACCGGCAACTCCGCCGACAACATCCTCGTCGGCGGCAATCTCTCCGACACCGTCACCGGCAATCTCGGCAATAACCAGCTCTTCGGCTCCGATGGCGACGACATCTTCATCCCCTCCGCCGGCACCGACGTGATCGTCTCCGGCGACATCGGCTACGACCGCCTCGACTACTCCGCCTTCCCGCTCGGCGTCACCATCAATCTCCAGACCCATTCCGGCACCCACGTCACCAGCTTCACCGACATCGAGCTGTTCATCGGCTCCGCCTTCTCCGACACGCTCATCGGCCAGAACATTGCCAATTCCTGGCACATCACCGGCAGCAACGCCGGTGACATCAACGGCGCGGGCGTTATTGATTTCACCGCGATCGAAAATCTCACCGGCGGTTCGGCCGCCGACACCTTCATCTTCAGCGATGGCGCTTCCGTCTCCGGCATCGTCGATGGCCTCGCTGGGCTGGACACCATCGCCTATCTCTACACGACTCCCGTCACCGTCGATCTCACTGCCGGCACGGCCACCGGCACCGGCGGCGTCCAGAACATTGAAAACGTCATCGGCGGCTCCGCCTCCGACGTCATCACCGGCGATGCCAACGCCAATGTCCTCATCGGCGGCGCTGGCAACAACACCATCGGCGGCATGGATGGCCCCGACACCCTCGTCGGCGGCACGGGCGACGACAGCATCACCGGCGGCAACGGCAACGACATCTACATCATGACCAACGGCGGCGGCACCGACACCATCGTCGAAGCCGTCGGCGGCGGGAATGACACCATCAACTTCGCCTCCGTCACAACCAGCGTCACCGTCAACCTGCAAACCAACACCTCCACCGGCACCACCGCCGGCTCCCTCGCCAACATCGAATCCCTTATCGGTGGCTCGGCCGCCGACACCCTCATCGGCCAGGACATCGCCAATGTCTGGAACATCACCGGCCTCAATTCCGGGAACATCAACGGCGCCCTCTTCTTCTCCAGCTTCGAGATTCTCAACGGCGGCTCGCTCTCCGACACCTTCAATCTCGCCGGTGGCTCGATTTCCATAAAGGTCGATGGAATGGTCGGCCCCGACACCCTTGATTACGCCGCGTTTGGCGGCCCCGTCACAGTCAATCTCGCCACGCACGTCGCTTCCCTCGTCGGTACTTTTGCCAACATCGAAAGCCTCGTCGGCACCGCCTCCAATGACCAGCTCATCGGCGACAACATCGCCAACACCTGGCACCTCACCGCTCTCAACGCCGGCGACATCGGCGCGCCCGCAACCCTCGCCTTCTCCAGCTTCGAAAACCTCACCGGCGGCTCAGCGGCCGACACCTTCGTCTTCAGCGACGGCTTCGGCGTCTCCGGCATCATCGACGGCAGCGGCGGCGCCGACACCTTCGACTACAGCGCCTACACCTCCGCCGTCACCGTCAATTTGCAGCTCCAGACCGCCACCGGCACCGGCGGCTTCGCCGCCATCGAGCGCTTCCTCGGCGGCACGATTGCCGACACCCTCACCGGCCGCAACATCGCCAACACCTGGCACATCACCTCCGCCAACAGCGGCGACATCAACGGCGCAGGCGTCCTCGACTTTGCCAACTTTGAAAATCTCACCGGCGGCTCGCTCGCCGACACTTTCATTTTCGCCAACACCTTTGGCGTCAGTGGCCTCATCGGCGGCAGCGGCGGCACAGACACGTTCGATTACTCCCTCTACATCGCCGGCGTGACCGCCAACCTTCAGACCAGCACCGCCACCAGCGTCGGCGGCTTCTCCGGCATCGAGCGTTTCATCGGCACCGGCGTCACCGACACCCTCACCGCCGCGGACGTGCCCAACATCTGGACCATCAACGGCGCAGGCTCCGGCGATATCAACGGCGCAGTCTCCTTCACCGCCTTCGACAACCTCACCGGCGGCTCATCCACCGACTCCTTCCGACTCGCCACCGGTGGATCGCTCTCCGGCACGCTCAACGGTGTCGGTCCCGCGAATAACACCCTCGACTACAGCCTACGCGGCGGCGCTGTCTCGGTCACTCTCCAAACCGGCATCGCCACCGACGTGCCCACCGGCTTCATCAACATCCAGGCCTTCATCGGCAGCTCCGCCTCCGACACGCTCATCGGCCGAAATGTCGTCAACAACTGGCACCTCACCGCCAGCAACGCCGGCGACATCGGCGCTCCCGGCACGCTCGATTTCTCCAGCTTTGAAAATCTCACCGGCGGCAGCAACACCGACAACTTCATCTTCAGCGCTGGCGTTTCTGTCGCCGGCGCGATCAACGGCGCTGGCGCAGCCAATGATTTGCTCAACTACGCCGCCTACACGACGCCGGTGATCGTCAATCTTCCGCTGGGCACCGCTACAGGCGCTGGCTCGGTGAATGGGATAGAGAATATTACCGGCGGGTCGGGCGATGATATCCTCATCGGCGTCGATTCTTCTACCATCCCCAACAGCCTCCAAGGCGGCTTGGGCAATGATGTGCTGGTGGGCAACTCCGGCAATGACACCTTACTGGGAAGTGATGGCCGCGACATCCTCATCGGTGGAAACGGTGTGGACAGCGTCAACGGCGGCTTGGGCGAAGACATCATCATCGGCGGATTGACGAGCTGGGATGGGAACCTCGCGAACCTCGCCAACATCATGACCCGTTGGCTGGCCGCTACCGCATATAACGTCCGCATCACCGATCTCAAGACCAATGTGCCGCAGCTCCTGCCTGCCAGCACGGTCTTCACCGATGGCGCTTTCGTCAACGACAACCTGACTGGCGGTGGCGATCTCGATTGGTTCATCACCAACTCCGGCGACGGCATCGTCGACTTCAACAACCCCGCCGGAGAGATTAACGACTTCTTCTGATCAACCTTGCCTCGCTGATGCATTCGCCCCTTTTCCCTTTGGGAGAGGGTTGGGGTGAGGAAGCGTTCGCCGTTAAAGTGCTCACATTCGCTCCCCACCAGTCAAATTTCATTACCTTCTTCTCTCCCTCATCCTCCTCTACGCAACCCTCCTCCGCCTCTATCTCCTCAACATCCCCTTTCGCTCCACCGCCGAAGGCGTCGGCTCCTGGTACGGCATCATGGCCCGCAACTACCTCCACCTCCCGCTGCAAATCCACAAGGGCGTCCCCGTCCAATCCATCGGCCACTGGCCCGGCACTCCCGTCCGCTTCTACTCCCACCACCCTCCCCTCATGCCCCTCACCATCGCCCTCTCCTACAAACTCTTCGGAGAAGGCGACTGGCAAACCCGCCTCCCCGCCGCACTCTCCACCCTCGGTGTGATCCTTCTCCTCTACCTCTTCTTGAAAAAGACAAACCCCCCCGCCGCCCTCTACGCCGCGGCCATCTACGCCTCCCTCCCCATGGTCCTCTACTACGGCGCTCAGCCCGAATTCATCAATCCCCAGTTCATCTTCCTCACCCTGCTGACAATCGCCGCCTTCTTCCGCCTAAGCGCCCACCCCACAACCAAAAATCTCCTCCTCCTCTGCCTCGCCTTCACCCTCGCCGCCGCCACCGACTGGCCCGCGTTCTACCTGGTCCCCATCGCCATCCTCTGTTTCCTGCTCAAACACAAACTCAATCACTGGCCCCTGATCCTCCTCTTTGCGCTCTTCTCCCTCCTCCTCTTCGCGGCCCTCTACACCCACATCGTCCTCGTCGCCACCCACGACTGGTCCTGGATGCTCGCGCAGTTCCACACCCGCACCCTCGGCGCCACCCCCTCCCAGAGAATCTCCTTCCTCGCCTGGCTGAAAATGGCCTGGTACTACAACCAAACCCACCACACCCTCCCCATCCTTCTCCTCAGCGCCCTCTGGCTGATCTTCCGTACCACGGGCATCTTG
>JBGPEF010000146.1:0-10673 GCA_041482675.1 Tepidisphaeraceae bacterium
AACTCCTCCCACTGCTCGTCCGTGAGCTTGATGCCATATCCCATGGCGACCTCCCGGCGGCTCCGCCGCCACGGGAAGTATCGACATCGTTTGGTTTGCTGCAATCATTCTGCGTTCCTACTTAGAAACGCTCTAATGCAGTGGATCCGGATCTCTCGGCGCACCCGCGCCCCCCATTTGTTCCACCAGCTCGCGCCCATCCATCAGCCCATCCCGGTCGGTATCCCCGCTCGCTTGAAACCGTTTATATGCCGCCAGCATCTCCGCCGCGCTGACCCGCCCATCCTTATTCCCATCCGCGATCGCAAACAGCCAGTCGGCCCATGCTTTCGCAGGCACGCGACGCCGCAGGTCCTCACTCATCAACTTATCCAGCGCCGCGATCGCCGCCGCGTGATCGATGGAACCATCCGGCGGAACATTCCCGGCCGCCAGAAGCCGCTGCGCTGCCGCCATAATCTCAGAATCGCTCAGCCGTCGATCATGATCGAGATCGGCTCCATCCATAAACGCCACCGCCGCCACGGTGTGCGCCGCCCATTCCAAAAGCGTTCGCTTCGGCTCGCGAAAATCCGGCTTGAATCCAATCGCATTCCCTTCCAGTTGCAGCCGAATCCACTCCGCCCGCATCTCAATAAACGGCCAAAGCTCCGGGGCGATCGGCCAGGTCCCGGTGACCGGCCGCGTCGTCGGATTGCCCACGCGGCCGCTTGCGTGATTCGCCTTCTCCGCCGCATCCATCACTGGCTGCATCAGCCCTCGTCGCTCGCGCATCCGCTCCGGGTTGAACCACTGCGACGAGAGCTTGTAAACGTGTGCTCGATAAGCCGACGCATATTCCGGAACCGCCAGCAGCCGCTCAATCAGAATATTGTGATCCGCATACGCACGCGCGATGTCCGTGCGGGCCAGTTCGTCAACAGTCCCCACCCATCCATAGCCCCCAAACGTCATGTTCAAATCCCACGGAATAAAATAAATCAGCCCGTCGGCCGGATTCACGTACATGTAGTAGTTGTGTCCGGTGGAGAGAAAACTGTCGAAGCTGATCACCGCAGACGTAACCGCGACATAGCGGAGAAATTCATCGACCGCCAGCAACGTTCCCACTTTTGCCCGGAACGTTGCATCATCCGCGCGATGCGTCAGCCGCGCCAGGTCGACGATTTTCTGCCCCAGTTGCGCCCGAACTTCTCCGCGCGGGCTACAGATCCCGGCATATTGGTCCCACGTTTCACCCAGGTATGCCAAACCGCGCATCCCGGACGGTTTGAGCAGCAGGCCGTCGTTGTTGCCGAAATGCTCTTTGAGAAATTGCTGGTCGATCTCCTCGATCAGCGTGTACAGCCCCAGGAATTCTCGATCGAATTTTCCGGCCACGGACAGATAAACCAGCGCGAAACCAGTGCGCGACGCGGGCACGTCAAGCTTCCGATAAAGCCAGAACGCCACCGACTCGCGAACCTGCGATGGGTCATACGTCGTGTTGCTGAAATTAAATGATTCCAACCCGGCGAATCGGCCGCCCTCGATAAACCGATCAAAATCCACCTTCATCGGCCGCCGCAGCGTCCCCGCCGACGCCGCATACGATGAGTTGCCTTTGAAGCGGATCCCGACATCAGAGATCTTCTGCCCGTCGAATTCCATCTCCGCGAGCACATAAGCATATCCGGAGGAATTCGGCCGCAGCCGCACGCCCGCGGTCCTGCCTTCCTCACGCGTCGCCTTGGCCACCGCCTTCTTGCCAGCTCCGCCGGGTTGCATGGCATCCCAGCCGGCGGCGGACAGTCTGATGTGAACGGTGTGGGGCGTGGCGGGGTCGAAGACATCCCTGGTCGAGTGCGCACCTTGGGCCGGTTGGGCGCAAAAACAAACGCCGAGAATCGCGATCAGGATGAAAGACCTTCCCATAGTCGTACAAGCCCAGTCCGCTGATAGCTTTACAATGTCGGCAGGGGAAGGTTTAAGGCATGAGGCGCATTTATTTGCTGCCCCCAGCACAACTCTTGTCCGGCACGAAACGACTCATCCCCCTCATCCAGCGGGCGTGTGAAATCCAAGCAAATGCTCGTAATACCAAATATTTACTCGTCCGTGCGTACCTTGGCGGACGCGGCGGCAGCCGCGGCTTGCTCTCGGTCCAAAAGTCCTTCGGCCAGGCCCAGATAAGCGGCCGCTTTTTGTTCCGGCAGCGTGAATTTGGACGCGGTCTCAAGAATCATCTGCGCGGGCAATCTCCCGGCGGTTGCCTTGACGATGGCGCGGGTGGTTTCCACCTGAGTGTCAACATTGGCGATCCGCGAGACGGTGATGCTCGCCGCGCGGAGATGCCCGGATTTCGCCTGGAGGATGGCACACTCGACCAGCGCCGCTTGTGCCGCCCAGGGGTCTTTCACCTTGGCCAGAGAAGTGGCCATCTGCTTGAAATCGCCGTGCCTCGCCCACGCCACGGCAATCGAGCCGTTGGCGGCGGAGCGCCCGGTTTCGTCGGGAAATTCGCCCGCCTTCTTTTCGGCGGTGGCGAAATCGCCGCACAGTGCTATCGTGCTGACCAGGCGGCTGTCCGCCTCGGCCTTGCGCCAGGTTTCCTTGATTGTCTGCGCCGCGCCCAGGGCTTCGCCCAGCGCGTCGCGCACCTTGTTGCGATCGCCCTGACGGGCAAACGCTTCGGCCGCTTCCAGCATGGCCTTGTTTTTCATGTAGCCGACTTTGATGCGCTGCGCCGTGGTGAATGCGCCGGCCGCGTCATTGCCCCGGGCGCGAAACTCCGCGATGGACTCGAAAAGGAACGCCTTGTCCGTCTCGTCAAAGATTCCGTCGGCGATCGCTTCCGCGCCGGCATGATCGCCAGCCCGCGACTTGCCAATGCCGAAGTAGGCCAGCGCCGCCGATTTGAAGTTGCGCTTAACGCCGGTGGTGGCGGCCGCGCGCGAGTCGAGCGTCGGGTCGTCGGTGTCGCGGAGCAGTTCCACTCCGGCCGCCGCCGTCTCAAATTGACCGGCATCCGCGCACGCCTTGATCACCATCACCAGCCAGTCCCCGCGGACGATCGGATCTCGTTGCGTCTTGGCCAGCTCGGTGGCCGCTTCCATGTGCTTGATGAATCCCGGGATGTCGCCGCGCTCGCGGAGGGCATTGGCGATGGCGAGATGCCCATGCAGCCGCAGCCGCTGATTCGAAGACATCTCCAGCGTGGCGGTGGCGGCATCGGCATCGCCCGCGCGGGCTTGCAGGCCAAGGTTGGTGGCCTGCTGTTGCCAGGCGGACTCGCCCGAATCGACGAATTGAAGGATTTTGCCCAGGCCAGCGCGGTCGCCGGTGCGGGCATACCCCTCGGCGATCCAGGAGCAGACCCGCGAGCGGTCGGCCAGCATTTTGGGCGCCTCCGCCGACGCCTTCGCCAGCCAGAGGTTGATCTGCTCGCGCTCTACGTTATTGGCGACCCACTGTTGCTTGGAGGCGGCCGTGACAGCGCCTCCTTTGTAGGTCTCTATCAATTTCACGATGCGGGCGCGCTCGATGGCAAAACTGCGGTTCTGGCCGTAATTGGTGGCGACTCCGAGCACCTTGCCATCTTCATTGAGCAGCGGCCCGCCGCTACAGCCCGGACTGATGGTCACGCTGGTTTGGATGAGCATGACGCCGGCCGCATCCTTGCGGAGCCCGGTGACGGTGCCATCGCTGATGACGTTATTAACGCCCAGCGGATACCCGATGGCGTAGACGGTGGAATTGACCGTGGGAAGATCGGGGCCGGCCAGCGGCAGTGCCCCCGGGAGCGCGCCCTTGACTTTGATGAGCGCCAGATCGCCGTCGGGATCTGATGCAGCGATCCCCTCGACTTCCAGCTTGTGGCCGTTTTCGTAGTAAAGGGCCAGGGAATTAGCGCCTTTGACAACATGGTAGTTGGTGACAATCAGGCCGGCCTGGGCGACGATGAAACCGGAGCCCTGGCCGATCGGTTCACCCTTGGCATCGATCGCCATGATTCGCACGACGGAGGGTGAGAGGTGCTTGAGAAGTTTGTCGGGCGGTTGGATCGGGGTGAACTTCACCACAACGGGTTCGCGCTTGGGGGAATAGGCTGTGGGGTTGGTGGGCAGGGAAGCCGGCTGGGGGATTCGGATGCGGTGATCTTCGCCGCTGTTGCTGCTGATCCCGTTCGCGGAGCGGGCGATCTTATAGCCCTTCCACACGAAGCGAATGGTGACGCCGAGGCCGATGGCCACGGCCAGGATGATTGCCCGGATCTGGTTACTAGTCATGGGCCTC
The DNA here is from genome assembly GCA_041482675.1 of Tepidisphaeraceae bacterium. Lineage (GTDB taxonomy): Bacteria > Planctomycetota > Phycisphaerae > Tepidisphaerales > Tepidisphaeraceae > JBGPEF01. Next base: position 4,276 of record JBGPEF010000146.1, read on the forward strand.
CCGGCTGATACGAAATTGGCGCGGCGTCGCGGGCGCGACGTGGCGCGGGCATTTATAGGATCATCGGCGCGAGGGGGAGAAAGAATTAAGCCTGAATGACGGCGGGATGGAGATTGGGACAGAGCTGTCTGCCCGGCCGAGCCTTAACCAATGGTGATGACGCCTTTAACGGTTTTTCGGTATGCCGCGACATACGGAGCGGTAAGGGTGATGGTGCGGGCCGAGTCTGCGGTGTTGGGGTTGCCGATGGGGACGCCTTTGTACTTGATGCGCGGGTTGGAGAAGTAGGGAATGGTCTCGCCGGGGTCGTAGCTCATGATGTCGTGATAGAGCACCCCATCGTTGCCGCGGAAGCGCCAGCCGTTGGAGAAAGTGGTTGCGCCGTGGCGGCCTTCGGCATTGCCGACGTCATGGGTTGCGCCAAAGTTGTGGCCCAGCTCGTGGGCGAGGGTGTAGTACGGCGCGCCGGCCTCCCCCGCGAGGACCACGGAGAAGCCGCGGGCGGAGTTGGTGGAACTGTGCAGATCGCTCAATTCAAAAGCGTTGCCGCCAAAGTCGCCGTCGCTTTCGAGCAGCGTGACCAGATCCGCGCCGACCTGGTTGCGAATGCGATGAATCGCATCCATGTAACCGTCGGTGTTGCGGGAGAGGCGGCTGAGATCGGTGTCGAGTTTGCCGGATTCGTGATAGTCGACCTGCTGTGAAGCGCGGAGGCGGATGAGGACGGGGATCTGGCTGTTCCAGAATGCCTGATTGGTTGCGGCGAGGGCGTCGGTGATGAACTTGCCCATGGTCAGACCGGGGCCGACGACGGATTCGCGGGCCTGGGGGGTATAGAGGAGCATCAAGTCGATGGTAATGGGGGAGAAAACATTGAGCTTAATGGGCTTGGAAATGCTGGGCTTGAAGTAGGTGTTGCCGTTGAATGTGGCGGTGATCGGGCGCGTGCCGACGCTCATGCCAATGGATAATGTCGCCACACCATCGAAGATCGATGCAGTTCCGATGGCTCGTGTACCGTCTTTGAAGATGACCTTGCCAGTGATCTGCTGTCCAGTTGAAGAGGAAACGGCAGCGCGAAAGGCAATGGTTTGCCCTGCGGGAACGTAAGTTCTGGACAGGGTGAGCTTGACCTTGGTGTCGTTGGGGATGATGTCGATTCGGAGCTTGATGGGAGCGGACGTGCTGGGGGCGAAGAAATTGAACTGATCTCCATCGAATCGCGCGGTGATCGTGTGGAGGCCGGGGGAAAACGTGCTGGTATTGAGGATCGCGATGCCATCGAAGACATTGACGGCTTGCGTGAAGCCGTCAGTGTCCATGAATGTGACAGTGCCAATGCCGACGGGGACGCCTGCATAGCTGACGGTGGCCTCCATGTGAACGTTCTTGCCGTAGACTCCGGTTGTTGGAGCGATATTGATGGTGGTGCTCGTCGGGTGTTTGGCGAAGAAAACGATATCCGCGCTGGAGGGCAGGAATCGCTCATTGCCGGAGTATTTCACAGTCAGCGTTTGAGAGCCCCACGATACTGCCAGGTCTACATCAGCGATGCCCAAGTGAACCGTGGCCGTGCCGACGATGCCTCTATAGTCCAGAACGGTGATGGTGCCAGAATCAGGAATGCCGCCGGGAGAGTTGACGGTAACACGGGCCGACGACGCCCCGGTGGAGACCAATGAGACTGACGTGCTGGCGGGGGTGACTTGCAAGGGAATCCTGGACGATTCGGCTGGATTGAACGCCGCATCGCCGGAATAGCTTGCGAACACTGAATAGTTTCCAGGACTCAAACTGGTGGTGGTGAATGATGCTGAGCCCGACACGAGGATCCCCTGGCCGAGGGATAGGCCGGTTGTCGCGTCGATGAAGGTGACTGAGCCCCCGGGTTGTGGGCCGGTGGTGTCCGGTGCGGAGACATCAGCGCGGAAGGTGACGGGGCGGCCGAAGAATGAGTCGGCGCCCGACATGTGGAAGGCGCGTACTCCAAAGAAAGTGGCCAGATAGATGAACTCGCCGTCGTCGCTGGCCGTCATGACGCCGATGCCGAAGGGATCGGCCGGCGTCAGATTTTCGCCGATCGCAACGCTGAACAGCTCGGCCCATGAATTGGTGTCATAGCCGGTGAGTGTGTCCGTGTCGGGGTCCGCCACATAGAGCACATCGACGGTTGGGTCGAAAAGCACGCCAGCCCCGGAGGTCGAAAAAGTCTTGACCAGAGCAATTTGGTCATCGACGACATAGACGCCCTCTGGGGTGCTGATGGCATGGAGGTCGCCGTTTCGGCTGACCGCCAGAGCGGAGACGTCGCCGCGAGTCTGGAATCGCTCGGACCAGACGCCAGCGCTGGTGAAAGAGTGATCGTCACTGGCCGAGGTAATGGCAACGTAACTGTAGTCAGCGCTGCGCGCCAGGATTGCGGGGCGGCTGAGAGACAGGGGGCCAATGTCCTTCCACGAAAGGTCGCCGATGCTGTCGTCGGCAAGGTTGATGGTCCGGAGATTGTCGCCGGAGCCTTGGTACGCCTGCGAGATGATTGCGATGGCGCCGCCGGCGCCGATGGAGAGGTCGATGGGAGTGCCCAGATAGTCGGAGACGATGAAGGATGAGACAGCCTTGCTGGCCAGATTTACTTTATAGATCGAGTGGCTGTTGCGCTCGGTGATATAGAGGAAGTTGCCATCTGGGGTGATGTCACCGCCGAGAAGGTCGAGGCCGACGTCAATCGAGTCCAGCAATTCGCCGCTGGCAGCACCGTAGCGCTCGACCCGCGTTGGCTGCACAACCAGGAGCTGATCACGCGTGCGATCGAAGATCAGGTCACGGGGGGCGAAGCCGGAGAAGAGCTGCCTGGAGGTGGGAGGAGAGGCGGTGACCATTTGGAGCGTGACTTGGGCGTCCAGAAGCCCGCCAAGTTCGGCGGCGGAGACTGGAAGCTGGCCGCTTAGGAGTGTCCGGGGTTCGAGGGGCTCGATGGATGCCGCCAGGGCGCGCATGAGGGCGGGATGAGTGCCGGGGTTGCGCGGCGGCGTGTTGGCTGCAAACTTCCGAAAGAAACGCTTGAACATCAGACACGACCCCCAAGTGAACAGCCCAACGCGTGCGAACGGGCCCATCAATAAGCACAGAATAGAACGGAAAGGTTCCGGTGGCAAATGGAAAATGAGACGCCGCGTAATCCAAGTGAGAGTAAATCGCGGTTGCGCGCAAGTTTCGCACGCTTGGCGGCTTAGATAAGAGGTTTACAGGATTAGCGAGCGGCAATATCGAAGTGGCGTGGACGATTATGGGTCGTTCACAACCCCCACCCCGCCCGAAACTGCGGCGTAACCAGCGCATTGGCCTCCCTGTTGTTCACAAACTCCATCTTCGCCGCATCCCATTCCAGCCTCGTCCCCATCAATTTGACGGCGATCACCCCAACCAGCGCAATCTCCGTCAGCGGTCCCCCATACGAAAAATCAGACCCCGCCCGGCCACCCGCCTTGATGGCCCGCGCCCAATCCTGTTCATGTCCGCCCCGCGGCACTCGGGCGATGCTCGGCTTGGGCTGTTTGTATTGCTTCATTGCGCTTTCCGGGATGATCCGCACGCCGGCCGCCCCATGCGAGCCGTACATGATCGCCCCCTTATCCCCATAAACCACCGCCCCCGTATCCACCGCCGTCCGGTTTTCCTCCAGCATCGCCGGCCGCGGAATCTTCTCGCTCCCCGTGTACCACACCAGCTTCACCGGCCCGCGCTTTCCGTGCGCTGTCTCCTTGGCCGGAAACTCAAACGTCACCACCTCTCCCTTCGGATAGACATCCCCCTGCGTCTTCGGATCCCAATCCTTCACCTCCGCCATCACCGATGTCGGCGCGCCCAAATCCAGCGCCCAGAAAACAGGATCAACGACATGACACATCCAATCCCCAATCGTCCCGTCGCCAAACGGCACCCAGCCGCGCCAGGTTTCCGGCAGATACGCCGGATGATACGGCCGCTCCATCGCCGGCCCCAGCCACAAATCCCAATCCAGATTTGATGGCACCGGCACACGATTATTACGAACCTCCGAAAGGCGCCCCATTCCCGTGTTCTGAATGCTGCATCCCGCATGAATCGTGTGTACATTTCCAATCGCCCCATCCCAAATCCACTCGCAACACAATCGAATCGAGTCCGACGAGTGGCCCTGATTCCCCATCTGCGTCACCACCTTCTTCGCTTCGGCGATGCTCATCATCATCCGCACTTCGTCGATCGAGTGCGCCAGCGGTTTTTCGCAATACACGTGCTTCCCCAGCTTCATCGCCGCCACCGCCAGCACCGCATGCGTATGATCCGGCGTGGCCACGATCACCGCGTCGATGCTCCTCCCCATCTCGTCCAGCATCCGCCGATAATCAACAAAGTTCTTCGCCTTCTCGTATTTCTTGCGGAATTCCGGCGCGCGCGTCGAATCCACATCGCACAGCGCAACAATATTCTCCGTCGGCGCCAGCGCATCCACATCCTTACACCCCGGCCAGCCCAGCCCAATGCACGCCACGTTCAGCTTCTCACTCGGCGGAACCTGCCCCTGCCCCAGCACATGCCGCGGCACAATCATGAACGCCCCGGCCGCCGCCCCGGCCGATTTCACAAACCCGCGCCGCGTGATCATCCTTTTGCCCATCGCGGTTCTCCCGCTTTCGATTCCCCCGGAAATACTCAATGGCCCCGGAGCAACTCAACCGCCGCTCCGTCTCTACAAGGTAATACAACCCTGCGCCGTGGCGTTGCCGGCGCGCACAACTCACTTCTCCAGGTCTTTCCGCGCCAGCGCATCATATTCGTCTCTCTGTTTCAACCACAACTCCGCAAGTTCGCGGACCTTCTCCGGCTTCTGACCCGCCAGATTTTTGGATTCCGCGCGATCCGCCCCCAGGTCATACAGTTCCCACGCGCCATCCTTCCCCGCGGCGACGATCTTCCAGTCCCCCGCGCGAAGGGCGCGATTCTCCACGTGCAGCCACCAGAACGATTCATGACTCACGCTGCCATCTTTCGCAAAGAGCCGCACCAGGCTCTTCCCCGGCGCGGGCGGCACCGGCCGGCCTTGCCAGCTCTCGATGCGCTTTCCCCCGGCCACCTCGAGAATCGTCGGCACAAGGTCAATCAGATGCCCCGGCGTGTTCCTCAGCTCGCCACGCGCTGCGATCCCGCGCGGCCAATGCGCAATCAGCGGCGTGGAAATTCCCCCCTCGTGAACCCATGATTTGTGCCGGCGGAACGGAGTATTGGCCATGGTTGACCACCCCGGCCCCAGGCTCAGAAACGTCGCCCCCGTGCCGCATTCCGCGGCCGGGTCGTGGCCGTCGCCGCGCACCATCATCTCCGCGCTGGCGCCGTTGTCGGAGAGGAAAAGGATCAGGGTATTGTCCATCGCGCCCATCGCACCGAGTTGCTTGAGCACCCGTCCAATCTCGCGATCCATCCGGTCCACCATGGCCGCGTGGACGGCCATCTTTCTCGCCTGAAAGTCGCGCTGCCCCTCGGTCAGATCATTCCACGGCAGCGGCCGATTCACTTCGTTGGCCCCCAGCTTCTTGATCGCCTCCGGGTACGCCCAGGGTGGACCCAGGTCGCGCTCAACCGCAGAAAGAGCATTGCCGCCGATGTTCATGGCGTGCATCCGCTCCCAGCGCTGGGCTCGAAGCGCATCCCATCCACGCAGATACCGATCGCGGTAACGCGCGATGTCCTCGGCCGGCGCTTGCAGGGGGAAATGCGGCGAGGTGAAGGCCAGGAATTCGAAAAACGGCCGGTCCGGATATTTCTCGAAGTGTTCCTTGAGACACTTGATCGCATGGTCGGCGATGGCCGTGGTCGCGTAATAGCCGGCTTCAGGTGCAACAGGAGGCAGCGTCTTGCCGTCCTCGATATGCAAGCGGGGAGCGAAATATCGATCAGTGTCTTCGAGGCTGTAGGAATGATCGAAGCCATTTTCCAGCGGCTTGCCGTCCAGGTGCCATTTGCCGGAGTGATAGGAGCGATAGCCCAGCGGCCGCAGCAACTCGCTCAGCAGCGGCGCCCACGCCGGACGCGTGCCGGCCGTGCCGCTCTTCACGCCGGGCACGGTATCGCGCCGCACCGCCTGCGCGTAATACCCGGTGAGCAGCGCCGCCCGCGACGGCCAGCACCGCGCCGTGTTGTAAAACTGCGTGAATCGCAACCCATCCGCGGCCAGCGCATCGAGATTCGGCGTCTCGATCTCACCCCCATAGCACCCCACATCCGAGAACCCCATGTCGTCGGCAAGAATGATCAGCACATTCGGCCCCGCCGCGGCCGCCGCGTGAAGCATGGTCAAAAGCGCCAGCAGAGCAACCGCCAAGGGGGCAACATATGGCTTGAAGATTAGATTCTTAGCG
>JBGPEF010000147.1:0-10669 GCA_041482675.1 Tepidisphaeraceae bacterium
CTGATCTTGACACCACCCCCCCCGCGGGGTGGAGTTATGGGTGGTCGCGGCGGTTGAAGCCGCACCTACAGGGACGTCCGCTGAAGCGGAGCCCTATGGAGCGCTGGGGCGTCATCTTCCAGGCGAAATGGGCAGACGAATTTTTATCACGGTGGCGGAGGTCAGTGGCGATCAGCATGCGGGCCACCTGGCGGAGCATTTGCGCGAATTGGATCCGCATCTGGTGGTTGAGGGACATGGTGGGCCGGAGATGGCCGAGGCGGGGGTGTTGGTGCATCACGAGACGACCAAGCGGGCGGCGATGGCTTATCAGGCGGCAGCGCGGGCGGGGGAGATGTGGAAATTGTTTCGGTGGACGAGGAAATATTTCGACGAGCATCGGCCGGATTTGCAGATCTGCGTGGATTCGCCGGCGATGAATTTTCATTTTGCGAAGATTGCGCACGAGCGGGGGATTCCGGTGCTGTATTACATCGCGCCGCAGCTTTGGGCGTGGCGCGAGGGGCGGATGAAGAAGCTGCGGAAGTTCGTGGATCAGGTGGCGTGCATATTGCCGTTTGAGGAGGCGTATTTTCGGAGCCATGGCGTGAATGCGACGTTTGTGGGGCATCCGTTGTTTGATGAGTTGCCGCCGGGGCGTGGGCCGAAACAGGGGCCGAGATTTCCGGAGCGTGCGCCGGTGATTGGGCTGCTGCCGGGGTCGCGGAAGGCGGAAGCGGCGGCGAATTTTCCGCATCTGCTGGAGGTGGCGAAGCTGATTCGGGAGGCGTATCCGAAGATTTCGTTTGTGGTGCCGACGACGCCGGCGACGACGCCGGTGGTGCAGCGGATGGCCGAGCAATTCAACCGGCTGATGGAAGAGGCGCGTCCGCCGCTGCCGACGGCGACGATTGGAGGGGGATATGGTGCGGGGGGGACGCTGCTGCGATATGGGGAGAGGCTGTTTGATGAGATGGTGCCGGAGTGCGATTTGTGTCTGACGGTATCGGGGACGGCGACGCTGCACGTGGCGGGGTATGGGGTGCCGATGATCGTGGTTTATCGCGGCAGCCGGATTTTGTGGCATTTGCTGGCGCGGTGGCTGGTGAAGACGCGGACGTATTCGCTGGTAAACCTGCTGAACGAGTCGCGCGAGCACATTGTGCCGGAATTTGTGCCCTGGTTTGGGAGCATTCGGCCGGTGGCGGCGATGGCGATTGATTATTTGAAGCATCCGCAAAAACTGGCGGAGCAGCGGGAGAAGCTGAATCGGCTGGTGAAAAAGCTGGACAATCCGGGGGCGTCGATGAATGTGGCGAGGTTGGCGCTGTCGATGATGAGTGGAAACCCTCACCCCAACCCTCTCCCGGCGTACCGGGAGAGGGAGTGAAGAGAAGCGAGGCTGCCGGGAGAGGGGGCGAGGATGTGCTATAGAGGATGTGCTATAATCGGCGTGGGCGATAAGCATGTTTTCGATGAGGGATTGCCGATGAGATTTCATTTGCCAGGCGTGGCATGGGCGGCGGTGGGGGTGTTTTCCAGCTTATGCGCTGCGGCGGCGACAACGCCGGTTCCATCACCGAGCAGGCCCGGCCCGGCCACGATGCCGTATGCGACTGCGCATGATCGGCCGCTGGAGGCGGTGGAGAGCGTGGTGGCGGAGGTGGAAAATCACACGAAGTATCGGGTGGAGTTCAATGGGATTCGGCAGCGGGTGCCGGCCAATTTATACATTCCGAAGGATGGGAAGAAGTCGCATCCGGCGATTTTGCTTCAGTATGGGAGCGGGGGGAATAAGAACACCAACTATATCGTGGCGATTGCGCTGAAGGCGGTGGAGCGTGGGTTAGTGGTGATTACGATCGACATTCCCAACAAGGGGGAGCGCAAGAACAAGGTGGCGCCGCGGCTGCCGTTTGAAGGAGCGTTTGGCGAGACGCTGGGGGATTACAGCAGGGCGGTGGATTACCTGACATCGCGCTCGGAGGTGGATCAGCAGAAATTGGGATATGTGGGGATCAGCTGGGGGGCGATTACGGGGATAACGTTTGTGGCGCACGATCCGCGGATCAAGGTGATGGCGTCGCTGGTGGGAGGCGGGAATTTTCTGGGGTGGCTGCCGCCGGAGACGGTGACGCCGGAGGCGAGGGCGGCGGTGGAGGAGTTTGATCCGGTTTATCACGTGAAGTTCATCGCGCCGCGGCCGCTGCTGCTGCTGAATGTGACCAAGGATGTGATGGTGCCGCATTTTATGTCGGAGTCATTGCACAAGGCAGCCGGGGAAGGGGCGAAGAAGGTGTGGCTGGAGACGGATCATTTCTTTTCGACGGTGGATCGAGGGAAGACGGCGGAGATGGTGATTGAGTTTGTGGAGGAGAAGCTGAAGGGGTGAGTTTTTGAGGATCACTATGGCAATACGAACTTCATATGCCGCTGCCCGTGCCAATTTCGCGAAGCTTTGTGAGAGGGTTGTGGCGAAAGGCGACGTGGTGATTATTCATCGAGCCGGGGGAGAGGATGTTGCGCTGGTTTCGGCCTCGGAACTCAATGGGATCGCCGAGACGGCGCATCTTTTGCGCTCCCCGCGAAATAGGGACCGACTTTTGGGGGCGTTAAAGGACGCGAGGCAGGGGCGCGGGAAGCCACAATCAGTTTCAAAGCTGAAGGCGAGTCTCGGTTGGAAGAACCATGGCTGAGCCAACGCGCCTCACAATATTTCACAAGAGGTTTCGCGAAGACTTGCTTTTCTGGATTCAAACCGATCGCAAAGTCGCGATCAAGGCGTTTGAGCTGGTCGAGGCCATAGTTAACGAACCATTTCGCGGGATCGGCAAGCCGGAACCGCTGAAATATGAGTTGGCCGGCGCATGGTCGCGGCGATTGACGCAGGAACATCGCATCGTCTATGTTGTGGGCAAGGACAAGATCGACTTCCTTCAGGCGCGCTATCATTATTAATTAAATTGCGACGAATGAACTTTTTCGCGCTTTGGGGCGACGATAGAGGTGGTGGCGCGCATGGCGGATTCGCGGGCGAAGGTGGAGGGGTGGTATCGGGACCATGGGGGTGTGTTGCTGCGCTATCTGGGGCGGAGATTTGGCAGGGATGGGGCGGATGATTTGCTTCAGGAGACGTTTGTGCAGGCGCTGCGAAGGCCGCAGGCGCCGGGGGAGGCGGTTTCGCCGCGGGCGTGGCTGTTTGGGATTGCGCGGCATGTGGGATTGAGCGCGCTGCGAAGACGGAAGGTGATGGAGAGTTTGCCGGAGGGGATGGAGGCGCGGGCGGATGATGTGGATGTAGATTTGAGATTATCCGCGATGCGGCAGGCCATTGGGAAGCTGCCGGGGGAGATGCGGGAGACGTTGGAATTGAGGTTGGCGGATGATTTGAGCTATGAGGAGATCGCGGCGGTGTTGGGGATTCCGCTGGGGACGGTGAGGTCGAGGCTGCATCATGCGGTGAAGAAGTTGCGTGAGGAGATGAAGGAATGAGGAGCACTGGCAGCAAGCTGCCAGTGGCACGGGGAGGTGAAGAAGTTGCGTGAGGAGATGAGTCATGAATGAAGCGACACTGGAACGATTGATGATGGATGCGGCGCTGGGGGCGCTGGATGAGGATGTGCAGGAGTTGCTGATGGCGCATCTGGCGAGAGACGCTGGGAAAGTGCGCGAGGCGGAACAATTGCGGGCCTTGGTGGAAGAGGCGCGCGAGGCGGTGCGGGAGAAATGTCCGGCACAGCCGGACCTACGAGGGGTCGGGAAGCGGTTGAAGATGGAACGGATGATGACCTGGGGCGGGAGAATTGTGGCGATGGCGGCGTGTTTGGTGATTGGTTTTGGAATTGCGCGGATGCGGCCAGCGCGGCAGGTTGAGGTGGTGGTGCGGGAGAAGCCGGCGAATTCGGCGGTGGTGGCGGTGAATGATGCGCGGCCGCCGGCAGAAGGTGAGCTGTGGTCGGCGCAGCGGGTTTATCGAAATGCGATCGAAGTCAATCGAAATGAGAAGCCCAGGGCGGGAATGAAGAGGATTTTTCAATGAAAACGACAATGCGAGGAATTCTTTTGCTGCTGGTGGCGGTGGTGCTCGGCTGCGATCCGGAGCAGGTGGTGGTCTGGTCGGCGGATGGGAGCAAGGCGTTGGTCATTGGCACGGATGGGCTGCATCTTTGTGATCCGGCCGGCAAGCTGACGCCGCTGCTGGTGAAGGATGTGCGGAAGGCGGCGTGGTTTGGGGATTCGAGTCACATGGTGGCGGCGCGGGAGATGAAGGTGGCGAGCTGGAAGGATGCGGGCAAATATCTCGAGCCGGAGCGGATCAAGCGGCTGGAGGTGGAGTGGGAAAAGTTGTTTAAGGAGATGATGGCGCAGGCCGATCCGCTGGATGAATGGGCGTCGCGGGTGATCGGGTCGGCGGAGGGGCCGGGTTATGGGGATTTTGTGGGGATGGTTTTGTACATCGGTGAAAAGCATGCGGATGAGCTGAAGAAGAGAATGACGGAGGAGGAATGGAAGAAGCTTCAGGATGGGGAGGGGGCGTCGATTCTGGTCATCCAGATGTATGAGGTGAGTGGGAATGAGGCGAAGGAAGGATTGATGCTGGCCTCGACGTTTTCAAAGATTACGGAGCTTCGGCCGTCGCCCAATGGGAAGGTGCTGGGGTATGTGGTGGGGGAGGGGGAGAAGGAGTTGTGCGAGGTTTACGTGGTTCCGACGGATGGGACAGCGCAGCCGCGGAAGGTGGCGGATTTGTGTGCGCGATTTGTGGATTGGTCGGCAGATGGCAGGTATCTGGCGTATGCGCGGGCGAATCCGCCGAAGGCGGTGGTGGAGGATACGCTGCGGCTGGGGACGCTGCGAAGGATGCAGGTTTGCGAAGCCGATGGGAATTTGAAGGCGCAGGGGATCGAGGATGAGGTGAAAAAGGTGAAGGGGGCGGATGGGAATTGGCAGACGACGCCGTCGCCGGCGGAGTCGTTGGCGGGAATCATTTTCAATGAGTGGACCAAGGTGCGCTATCTGCGCGATGGGCGAATTGTGTTCGTGAGCGGGGAAGTGAGCCTGCCGGTGGCGACGGATGACACGCCGACGAAACTTTCACTCTTCGCGATCGATCCGGTGCGGCAGGCGACGGTGACGCGGTTGTTTTCGCGGCGGGTGGAGGGAGAGGTGGGGGATGCGATGCAGCATTTTGAGATCAATCCCGATCAGACATCGGTGGCGATTCCGGGGAGCGATGGGCGGATGACGGTGGTGTCGCTTAATGGCGGGAAGGTGACGGAAGTGGTGCGGGCGGAGGGGAAGAAGCTGTTCATGGCGCCCAGTTGGCGGACGAGCGATGAGTTGTGCTTTGCGATCGGAAACAAGGCCGACCCGCAGAACCAGAATCAGAATCAGCGGCCGGCGGAGGTGTATTTGTGGCGGCCGGGAGGAGAGACCCGGTGCATCAGCAAGGAATGGCCGGAGGAGGTGGTGGCGGCGTTGAAGCAGAATTAGGCGTAAAACGCGAAGACGTGAAGACGTGAAACGTGAAGATGCACATAAAAATCAAAGCCGACGATTCCGAGGTCTTTGCGTTGAACGTAGAGACTGAGAAGGTTGAGAAGCCACAAGTTGATGTCGGTGTGTTCGAAATTCGCCGGCGCCATCACGATGACTTCTCCTTCGACCCATTCGGCCCTGATATCCTTTGCCCATTCCAGAAAGTCATCCTCGGACATGCGCAGGCCACGGGGGAGCGGGGCGCCTGGCTCCCAGAGAATCTTTGGATGGGTGGTGGCTATGCTCATCGAGGTCACCGGCGAAGGTTTTATTGGATTATAACTGGTTTTCAGCAACTGAGGGCGGCGATTTCCTGGAAACGGTCCTTCAAATCGAAATAAAGCTTCCGATAGGTTGCATAAAAGGGTTCGTATTGAGAATTCATGCGTTTGTTGGGGGATATTTTTTCGGTTTGCCGGATGGAGCGTTTGCAGGCTTCTTCGACGGATTTCCAGACGCCGATTCCGACGCCGGCGAGGAGGGCGACGCCGTAGGCGGGGCCTTCGCTCGCGTTGGTGGTGACGAGGGGAGCGTTGTAGATGTCGGCCTGGAGTTGACGCCAGAAGGGACTGCGTGCGCCGCCGCCGGAGGCGCGGACTTCTTTGATGGGGATGTTCATTTCGCGCATGATTTCCAGGGCGTCGCGCATGCCGAAGGTGACGCCTTCGAGGAGGGAGCGGATCATGTCGCGGCGGAGGGTGCGGGCGGTGAGGCCGATCCAGCCGCCGCGGGCGCAGGGGTCGGGGTGGGGGCAGCGCTCGCCGGTGAGATAGGGGAGGAAAAAGAGGCCGCCGGAGCCGACTTCGGATTTTTCGGCTTCCTTAATTAAGAGCTCATACGGATCGAGACGGCGGCGCTTGGCGGCGTGAACTTCATCATGGCCGAGCTGGTTGCGGAACCATTGGAAGGAGCCGCCGGCGGAGAGCATGCAGCCGAAGATGCACCATTTGCCGGGGACGGCGTGGCACATGGTGTGGACGCGGCCTTTGGGGTCGAGGGTAGGTTGTTCGCTGTGGGCGAAGACGACGCCGGAAGTGCCGAGGGTGGCGGAGACGATGCCGGAGGAGACGATGCCGTTGCCAATTGCGCCAGCGGCCTGATCGCCGCCGCCGCCGACAACGGGGATGCCGGCGATGAGGCCGAGTTCTTTGGCGACAGCAGCGCTGATTTTTCCGGTCACTTCATAAGATTCGTGCATGCTGGGGAGGAGGGCTTTGTCGATCTGGAGGAGCTCGAGGAGGCGGTTTGACCAGACGCGGTTTTTCACATCCAGCAGCAGTGTGCCGGAAGCATCGGAGACTTCGGTGGCATACTGGCCGGTCATGCGATAGCGGATGTAATCCTTGGGGAGGAGGATGTGGCGGGTTTTTTCGTAAATTTTCGGTTCGTTTTCGCGGACCCAGAGGATCTTGGGGGCGGTGAAGCCGGTGAGGGCGGGGTTGGCGACGAGGTCGATGAGGGCTTCGCGGCCGCCGGCTTTGGCGGTGATTTCGTCGCATTGTTTGGCGGTGCGCTGATCGTTCCAGAGGAGGGCGGGGCGGAGAGGTTTGCTGCTGGCGTCGGGGAGGAAGACGGAGCCGTGCATCTGGCCGGAGAGGCCGACGGCGCCGATGTCGGTGGGGCGGAGTTTGGCTTTCTTGATAACGGATTGGGTGGCTTTGCAGGTGGTGCGCCACCAATCTTCGGGATTCTGTTCGGACCAGCCGGGTTTGGGAGTGGAGATGGGATGCTCGGCGGTGGCGGTGGCCAACACGGTTCCATCTTCGTCGCAGATGAGGGTTTTGGTGCCGCTGGTGCCGATGTCGATGCCGAGGAGATGGGGCATGGTGGTTCCTTAAAAATTGCGCGGGGAAGTATAGTGGAATTGAGGCATTGAATCATTGAGTCATTGAGGACTCGGTCAGGGGAAACCTTGCCGGCATCTGATCCACGGAGTGATGAGCAGTTGGTGGAGGCACTCAATGGGGGCGATGGTTCTGCATTTGATGCGATTTACTTCCGCTATCGCGACTGGGTGGCGCGGCTGGCGCAGCGAATCTGCGGCGATGAGAATGATGCGCTGGATGTGGTGCAGGAGACGTTTTTGTATTTGCATCGGAAGTTTCCGGGGTTTGTCCTCTCGGCGCGGCTGACGACGTTTCTTTATCCGGTGGTGAAGCATCTGGCATTGGCGATTCGGCGGAAGCGGGGGCGGATGAGCGGGGACATGGGAGCGCTGGAGGCGGTGCCTGCGCGGCCGGGGGATCGGCGGGGGGAGGGGTTGGAGGATTTGCGGGCGGTGGTCGCGGCGGTGAGCGAGGTGCATCGCGAGGTGTTGCTGATGCGGTATGTGGATGAGATGAGTCTGGAGGAGATTGCCACTGCTTTATCGATTCCGCTGGGGACGGTTAAGTCGCGTGTTCACAATGCTTTAAAGATGCTGGCGGAGGACCCGCGGACGAGGAAGTTTTTTGAGTGAACCTGTGGGGCGGTTGGGAGGCTTTAGAGATGCAGGAACCCATGGATAACAGACGCGAGGAGAATATCGAGCGGTGGGCGGAAGAGGGGGGGCCGCCTCAACTTCGGGAAAGCTTGTCAGAGATTTATGGAAGCGGGCCGGCGGTTTCGCGAGCGGTGGATGAGCGGATTCTGGGGGCGGCCCGGGAGCAAATGGCCCGACGCGTTCGGATGCGATGGATGATGCGGTATGCGATTGGATCGGTGGCGGCGGCCGCGGCGGTGGTGCTGATCGTCATACGTACGACGCACCATGCTCAACCGGCCGCGAAGAGTGGGGCGGCGATGGTGGCGGCGGCGGAGGATGTGAATCGGGATGGGAAGATCGACATTCTGGATGCGTATCTGATGGCGCGGAGTCTGGCGGCCAAGGAGGCGATCGCGCGGGAGTGGGATTTCAACCACGATGGGATTGTTGATGGCAGGGATGTGGATGTGATCGCGCTGGCGGCGGTGAAACTCAGAGGGGAGGAGATTCGATGAGTGCGACGAGCTGCATCATCGCGGCGGTTTTCCTGGGGGTTTTGATGGCGGCGGTCGATGGGGGGCCGACGCCGGCGCGGACCCTCTCGCCAGCGCCGGCGCGATTTGGGACGGTCGATCTATATGTCGATTCGGCGAGAGAGCGGTTGGCGGCGTGGCAGATGGAATTCAAGGCGACGGGGGGGCAGGTGGAGATTGTCGGGATTGAGCGGGGGGATAGTGCGGATTTTCAGGACCCGCCTTATTACGATCCGGCGGCGCTGAAGAGCAATCGGGTGGTGGTGGGGGCGTTTAATATCAGCGATCGGCTGCCGGCAGGGAAGGTGAGGGTGGCGCGGCTGCATTTGCACATCTCGGGGGCGCAGAGGCCTGTTTATGCGGTGAATCTGGTGGTGGCGGGGGATAAGCAGGGGAAGCCGATTTCGGCCCAGGTGAGTTTGAGTGAAGGAGAAGCGAAATGAAACGACGGTATATCCATGTCTGTGCAGCGTTTTTGGGACTGTTTGCTCTGATCATGGCCGTGATCGTGGGATGCTCCAGTGCGTATCGGGAGAGCAGTGCGCGCATGGATGCCGATGCCAAAAACCTCTACAGGAGTGCCAATGCGCAGGTTAATGCCAAGAACCCGGCGGCGCTTGATCCCTCGATGCGGCGGATTATCGAATCCCAACCCAACGAAGAACTCTGGATCATCGGCCGCGCTGACAAGCAACCGCCATTGCCCGGCGACCAATTGATCCCCGGTAGCGGCGTCCTGGCGGCGCAGGTTGAAAATGGAACCAAGCTCATTCCCGTGCCGCTCAAGCACACCGACGTGAAGGCCTCCATTGTTGGGTATATCGCGACAGTTGATGTCACGCAGCAGTATGAGAATCCGTACAGCGGGAAGATCGAGGCGGTTTATGTGTTTCCGCTGCCGGACAATGCGGCGGTGAGCGAATTTGTGATGACCATTGGCCAGCGGCGGATTCGGGGAATTATTCGCGAGCGCGAGGAGGCGGAGCGGATTTACAGGGAGGCGAAACATCAGGGATATGTGGCGACGCTGCTGACGCAGGAGCGGCCTAATATTTTCACGCAGAAAGTGGCGAACATCGAGCCGGGGAAGAAGATTGATGTGAATTTGCGCTACTACCACACGCTGGGTTACAACGATGGGGCGTTTGAATTTGTGTTTCCGATGGTGATCGGGCCGAGATTCAATCCGGCGGGATCGGGTGACGGGGTGGGTGCGGTGTCGCGGGATGGGCGGGGGAGCAGTGGGCAGAAGACGGAAATTCAGTATCTGCGGCCGGAGGAGCGGAGCGGGCATGATATTTCGCTGAGCGTGGCGGTGGATGCGGGGGTGGCGATTGAGAAAGCTGAGTGCGCATCGCATGCGATCGAGCGAACACCGAGTGGTGAGGGGCGGATGCAGGTGAAATTGGCGGCGGGGGACAGGATTCCCAACAAGGATTTTGTGTTGCGGTATCAGGTGGCGGGGAAGACGCCCAAGTCGGCTTTTTTCGCGTCGCGCGATGCGCGGGGAGGATATTTCACGCTGATGATTTTGCCGCCGAAGGAGCTGGCGGATGCGCCGCGGCAGCCGCTGGAGATGGTTTTTACGCTGGACACTTCGGGGAGCATGGATGGGCGGCCGATTGAGCAGTCGAAGGCGGCGATGCGGTATGCGCTGACGCACATGAATGGCGCGGACAGTTTTCAGATCATCAACTTCAGCGATCATCCGACGAAATTTGCGCACGAGCCGGTGGCGGCGACGCCGCGGAATGTTCAGGTGGCGCTGGAGCACATCGCGCGGATGCGGGCCCAAGGGGGGACGATGCTGGTGGATGGGCTGCGGGCGAGCCTGCTTTTTCCGCAGGATTCGAATCGATTGCGGTTGGTGGCATTTTTGACGGATGGGTTTATTGGCAATGAAGATGAGGCGCTGCGCGAGCTGCACAATTGCCTGGGGCCAGCGCGGATTTTCAGCTTTGGCGTGGGATCGTCGCCAAATCGGTTTTTGATGAACGAGATGGCGAGGATGGGGCGGGGGGCGGCGGCGTATGTGGGGCTCAATGAGAATCCGGAGCAGGCGATGGCGCAGTTTTTTGAGCGGGTCAGTCATCCGGCGATGACGGATGTGCGGGTGGATTGGGGCGGGCTGGATGTGCGCGAGGTGTATCCGAGC